>CASECL010000001.1 GCA_949286445.1 uncultured bacterium
CCAGCATCCGGTCAAAATCAGCGGCTTTGTATGAGGGAATAAGCGGATAATCCGGATTGTATTCCTCCGTTTTCATCAGCGTTTTCCGGTAATAATTCATTCTGGTCTGATTGGTATCGCACAGCGCGGCCAGTTCCGCCCGGTCTTTGTAGGTATTGACGATCGCTTTGATGTACATGGCACAGCGGCTGCCGGTACCTACCAGAACATACTTCTTCTTTTTCATGATCGAAAACTCTCCCTTTCAATTAATTTAAGCGGCAGAATAATTTTTTCCGCCTCATGGTTGAATTCAGCAATTCTTTTTTCCAGCAGCGAAGTCGCGGCCCCGGCAATCTGTTCCATCGGCTGGGCCAGAGTGGTTAAACTGGTTTCCGCATAGGCCGCATAAGGCATATCGTCCAAACCGGCTACCGCCACTTCATCCGGCACGCTCCGGCCTGCCTTTTTCAATGCCCGCAGTACACCGAATGCCACCGCGTCCGAATAGGCAAAAACCGCATCAAAATTTTTATTTCCGGCAAGCAGACGGCAGGTTAAGTTAAACCCTTCTTCAAAACTGCCGGAAGAAATCCGGTATTCCCGTGCCCGGCCGGATATTTCCGGAGGCAGTTCAGCCAGTGCGGCGGCCAACCCCAGATGCCGCGGGCAGTCATCTGCGGAACCGGAAAAGAAAATACAGTTTTTTCTGGAGCCAAGCATAAGTTTGGCGATGCGTGCTACTGCTTCCACCCGGTCAATATTTACACTGTCAACGCCGTTAAGACTGTCTTCCACCAGACACAGCGGCAGCTGGCGATGCTGTAATGTCCGGCTGAAATTTTCCGGATAAGGACCGATTCTCCCATTGACGACAAAACCGTCGTAATTTGAAGCGGCAAGCCGGATGATGGCTTCTGCCGGACTGTCGCCCGGCGATATTTTCTCCAGATGAACCCGGTTGAAACGTGAACTCAAACTTTCAATCAGTGCGTTTTCCCGCCGCCAGGATATTTCCAGGCTGTTCACCGGAGAGATAATCGCCACTCCGGCTCCGCCCTGTTTCCTGAGACAGCTGGCGTTGAGATTGGGATAATAACCTTTTTCCGCGGCGATTTTGCGGATGAGAGCCCGTTTTTCAGCCGATACGCCCGGAGCTCCGGACAACGCCCGGGATATAGTACTTTTGTTTACGCCGCACAAAGCGGCCAATTGGTCAATTGAAACCATTTTTCTCTGGAAAAATCTAAGTTTTTAATAGTTACGCAATCGTTTGCGTTAATAGTAAGATAACCCCATTTTTTAAAAATACAAATAAAAAATTAAATTAAGGAGTCAAAAAGTTATCTGCAGGGGGAAAATATCCGGCTGGAACGGTTCAGGGTAATAGTATTTTTGATGGTTTAATGATCTGATAATTAAGTAGTTGCATAGTGGCTGCAAAACAGTTTATACGAAATGCCGTTTTTGGTACAGGCAAAAGAGTTGCGGGTAAAATATTCGTGGAGGATAAGAAAACATTTTAAGGTAATGTTATGTTTTTTTATTGCATAATAATTTGATAATAAAGTGTTTGTATGGCGTCGGCAATGCGGTTTTAATGGGGGGCGTTTTTTTAAAGGGGAAAAGGGTTGAAAATATAATTATTCCCCGACATAAGGAAAAATTCGGACTGATGCTGTCTGTGGTCTGTATTGTGTAAATTATTTTCCGGATATTTTCCCGGAAACCGGATAAAGTTATTCCCGGTAAAACAAGCTTATTATCGTCAAACAAGTCATTGTTTACCGGGAAACCGTTTTTTTAAATTTAATTTGATTTGCCATACTGCTGCACAACATCCGGCTTACGGGACGACAGAGTACAGCCGGTTTATGAGAAGTACAGCCGGCTGCCAAGTCAGCAATTTCAGGCAGAAATTACAGTTGCCGTCAGCGTGGAATATTTTATCTCGTCAGGAGAAAACCTCCATGCCGCCTTATTATAAGCACCGCACCGCGGAAGAAGATAAATCAGTCGCACTTCTTTATGACAATGCTGGCGTTGCTGCCGCCGAAAGCAAAACTGTTGCTGACCGCGTATTTAAGTTTATCATCTTCACGGTATTCACGCACCAGATCTGCCCAGCTGAATTCCTCCTCCGGCTCGTCCAGATTGATAGAGGGGGAGATAAATCCTTTTTCCAGCATGATGGAGGAGAAAATCACTTCCGCGCTTCCGGTGGCTCCCACCATGTGTCCGGTCTGGGACTTGGTACTGTTGATCGCCACTTTGCCGCTGCCGTTGAATACAGATTTGATCGCCGCCATTTCCACCGGATCGCCTACCGGAGTGGCAGTGCCGTGGGTGTTGACGTAATTTATATCCGACGGACGCAAGCCGGCATCATAAATGGATTTTTCCATCACCAGTTTACTGGCTTCGGCATCCGGCACCACCATATCTGAAGCATTGCTGTTGGCGGCAATACCGACGATTTCACTGATCGGCCTGGCTCCGCGCTTTTTCACGCTGCGCTCTGACTCCAGCACCACATAACCGGCTCCGGAAGCCAGAACAAAACCATCCCGTTTTTTGTCAAAAGGCCGGCTGGCGGCGGACGGATTGTCATTGTAATGAGTGGACAATGCCCGGATGGCGCAGAAGCCAAGACATTGTACCCAGTCGAGCTGTTCCGCTCCGCCGGCAATTACAATATCATATTCACCGTAACGCAGAAGTCTTACCGCATCAATAATAGCCAGCGCACTGCTGGCGCAGGCGGCGGAAATATCATAAGATTCGCCTTTTATACCCAGCAGGAGCGAGAGATTGGACACCGCAGAAGACGGCATTACCCGGGGGACAACATAGGGCGAAACAGCTTTAATCCGCCCGGTTTCGCGAAATTTGTAAGTTTCGTGAAATACTTCATTGTAATTGCTTCCGGCGACACCTCCGACCAACGCCGCATTAAGATGGGGCAGTTCTTCGAGCGGAATACCTGCTTCATTCAATGCTTCGCACGCGGCCCAGACGGACATTGTTCCGGTGGGGGGGCAGAAGCGGGCAATTTTGCGGTCAATCAGCGGAGACTCCGGATTTTCATCCGACACCCCGCCAACCAGGCTGGATAAATTGTGTTCAACAAAAGTGGAAGCTCTGACTATTCCTGAGTTGCCGCTGCGCAAACCTGCTTCATTTTCCGCCATTCCCTTGCCCAGCGGAGTGATGAGGCCGCGTCCGGTGATGAAGACTCTTTCCATAACCAAAATATATTCTCCAAAAAATATTGCTTGCCGTACTCTCCCGGGAATATAACATCTGAAAAGAGAAAAATCAAACCTTTTTTATTTGCATTTTCATAAAAATGCTGTATTTTTAAAACATGAATGGAAACAATAAAGTGGAGGCAGCACGCCGTCGCGTTGCCTCTTTTGCTTTGATAGACAATTTCAGCGCGGCTTTTTCCTGCGGCCGTCCGGCGGACCGGTCGCTGTCGGAGTTCTGGAGAGCTCACCGTTCCTGCGGCGGGCGGGATCGCTCGTACATAAGTGAAGCGGTTTATGCGGTGTGGAGAAACTGGGGGTATTTGAGGGATAAACTGCCGGAAAAACGGCGCGATGAGGTGGAAAAAGGTGGAAAGTTATCCCCGGAAGAAGCATTGAATATGCTTGTTTTGGCGGAAAAAGGTTTTCCCGCCGGCCGTCCGGCAAAGTTTCCGGAATGGGTGAAACACCAGGTCATGCCGGGTTTTGATTTGGATGGGTATGCTTTGAGCGTAATGAAGCGGCCGCCGATGTTCATCCGCCTCCAGTGCGGCGGAGAAGCGGAAAGGGAAATAGTGAAAAAAGAGCTTGCCGGGGCAGGACTGAAATTTTCTGAAGTGGATAATTTTCCTGCTGCGCTTGCGGTATCCGGCAAAGTAAATCTTTTCACGCTGGAGAGTTACCGCAAAGGGCTTTTTGAGGTGCAGGATATCTCCTCGCAGGCTATCGGCCGGGTGTGCGGAGCCCGCCGCGGAGAACGCTGGTGGGATGCCTGTGCCGGGGCAGGAGGAAAAAGTCTGCTGCTGGCGGATATGATGGAACGCCGGGGTGAAGTGGTGGCTTCTGATATACGGGCGTACAAGCTGGAAGATTTGAAAAAACGGGCCCGCCGGTCCGGTTTTCCCAATATCCGGTGCCGGGCATGGGACGGGCATCCGCTTCCGGGTGCAAAAAGAAAGAAGTTTGACGGCGTGCTGGTTGATGCACCGTGCAGCTGTGCCGGAGTCTGGCGCAGAAACCCGGACGGGGTCTGGACGGCAAAGGCAAAGGAACTTGATGAAATAAGTTTTTTGCAGAAAAAAATCCTTTCTGCCGCTTCAACCGGAGTGAAAAACGGCGGTGTGCTGGTTTACGCCACCTGTTCCATGCTGGCAAAGGAAAATGTGGAAGTAGTGGATGATTTTTTAAGCCTTCACCCGGATTTTGAGGCGGATGTTTTTGCGGATCCTTTTACCGGGGAAGAGGTGGAAAAATATGTTCAATTTTCGCCATCCGGGGGAGGAGATGCCATGTTCGTCTGCCGGATGAAAAGAAAATGCTGAGTTGGTAAAATGCTGAATATAGTTTTAGTGCGGCCGGAAATTCCGCAGAACACCGGAACAATCGGGCGTTTGTGCGTGTCGTGTGATGTTAAATTGCATCTGGTTAAACCGCTGGGATTTTCCCTGGAGGATAAATATGTCCGCCGCGCCGGGATGGATTACTGGAAGTTTCTGGATCTGAAAGTTTACGAAAACTGGGAAGATTTTGCCCGGCAAAACCCGGAAAACAGTAACAGTGGACGATGGTTTTTTTTCTCCACCAAAGGTACAAAGAGTTACTGGGATGAACGTTACCGGGATGGAGATTATCTGATTTTCGGCAGCGAGTCCTGCGGGCTGCCGTTGGAATTTTATGACAAGTTCCGGGATAAACTGCGGATTATTCCGATGAAGGGAAAGTTTTACCGCAGTCTCAATCTGGCGAACGCCGCCTCGATCGTGCTCTATGAGGCACTGCGGCAGCAGGCAATGCCGGAACAGGGTGAAGGTTTGAAAAATAATGCTTCGGGCATTGAATAAAAAATACCGGGAGTGCTATGACGTCTGATTTGATAAGATTTCTGGGATGTGTGATAATTCTTTGTGTAATCATACCGCTGCTTCCAGTGGTGTTGGTGGTGCTGATTATCGCGGCTTTGACCGGGCATCCGGTAAGGTTTGGCGGATACCGCAATTATTTTTTTCAGCGTCCCGGAAATGGTGACGGAGCGGCGGAGTTCGGCGGCGGCGCACCGGAATATGAAAATCCGTCGGGGCAGGGGGCGGTGTTCAATCATGATGATTTTGATGGAGAGGTAATTGATACCGAGGTAATATCAGCAAAAGAGGAAAATGATGAGCGCAAGTCAATCGATCAGTGAGTTGTTGAAAAGTGCCGGTCTGGATGAAAAAACGATAAAGATTTATCCGGAAAGCATTCATGATTGCGGCAATGGCAAAATTGCCATGGCAAGAGATGAAAACAGCAAGTTCCTCCTGGCAGTGGCTCCGTCAATCAGACAGCTGCCGGAAGGTTTGGAGGGAGATTTGCTTACTGCTTCCAAAACCGGCATTGCGGTAATGAAAGCTCCGTTGACGGTGGCCAACTCCAAAGTATTGCGCCGCTGTTTTGCCTGGACTAATCCGGTGAGTTTAAGAAATTACTCTACCACAATAGGCTGCGGAGACCGGCTTGGGCTTGCCAGTGCCGGTCATCTGATGGCGGTGAAAAACCGTAAGGTATGCCCGGTGCTGGCACAGCAGTCAATCCGCGAGCTGAATCTGACCGGAAGAAATTATGAACAGGTGGTTGCAGATGCGGTTTTTGCGGTGTTTGAATGCGATTACCGTCAGCCTTTCGGGGCGGATGGCGATCATTTGAAAAACCTTGATGATATTGAGATGGCGTTAAAGGCCGGTATGCCGATGATAACGCTGGATCTCTCAGAAAAACTCTGTGTCGCCGCCGCAGAATATGACCGGGATAAATTGAATGCCGCTTATGCCGAACTTCCGGAAACTATGCGGAAACTGCTGGAAAGTGAGTATAAAGATAAAGACTTTATTCTCTCTTCCGGAAAAGATGCTGTGAAAATAGATTTTGATACGCTAAAACGCTGTGTTCTCATGTATCGTCACGCGCTGGATTTCGCTGGAGAAGTGAACGAGTTTCTCCGGAAAAAATGCGGGGAACACTTTGATTTGGAAATATCCATTGATGAAACCAGTTTTCCCACTCTGCCGTCGCATCATCTGTTTATTGCCCGCGAACTGCGCCGCCGAAAGGTGGAGTTTACCTCCATCGCGCCACGCTTTATCGGCGAATTTCAAAAGGCGATAGACTATATCGGCGATCTTGAGGAGTTCAGAAAACAGTTTAAAATCCATGCCCTTATCGCGGATACCTACGGGAAATATAAGATATCGGTTCACTCCGGCAGTGATAAATTTGCCGTTTTTCCCAGCGTGGGAGAGTTTACCGGCGGATATTTCCACCTCAAAACCGCCGGAACCAGCTGGCTGGTGGCAGTGGAACTGGTGGCGGAAAAAAATCCCGGTCTTTATCGGAAGATGCATCGCTGCGCATTGGAAAACTTCAACGATATGCTGAAACTTTACCACATTACCGCAGACTTGAAACGTATTCCGGATCCGGAGACTTTGAGCGATCGTGAGTTGCCAGATTTAATGCAGCATCCCGATGCCAGACAGCTGCTGCATATAACTTACGGGCCGATCCTGGGAAATGAAGCCATACGGAAAGAATTTTTCCGCACCATGTTTGAAGAAGAAAATTATTATAACGAAAAGATAAAGAAGCATTTCGAAAAACACCTGGATAAATTAGGAGTTAAAAAAATCAAATGAGTGTGCTGAACATTAAAGATGCCAAAGATTGTCGTTATGACATCATTTCATTGGGAGAAATTATGCTCCGGCTGGATCCCGGCGACGACCGGATTCATACCGCCCGGCAGTTTGCCGCCTGGGAGGGGGGCGGGGAATACAATGTAGCCCGCGGTTTGCGGCGTTGCTTCGGTCTCCGCGCCGGTGTGCTGACGGCTTTTGCCGACAACCCGGTAGGACGGCTGATGGAGGACTTTATTCTCCAGGGCGGCGTGGATACTTCGCTGATCAAGTGGGTGCCTTATGACGGTATCGGACGGAGCGTGCGTAACGGAATTAATTTCACGGAGCGCGGTTTCGGATGCCGTGGAGCGAGAGGTTGTTCCGACCGCGGCAATACGGCGGCATCACAGCTGAAGGCTTCTGATTTTGACTTTGACTACATTTTCGGCAAACTCGGAGCCCGGTGGTTCCACACCGGCGGAATTTTTGCCGCATTATCAGAAACCACTCCGGAAGTTGTAATCGCCGCGCTCAAGGCGGCCAAAAAATACGGCACGATTACCAGCTATGACCTCAATTACCGTCCGTCACTCTGGAAGGGTATCGGCGGACAGGAAAAGGCCCGCGAGGTAAACCGTGAATTGGCAAAATATGTTGATGTGATGATCGGCAATGAAGAAGACTTTACCGCCAGTCTTGGTTTTGAAGTTGAAGGCGTGGACGAAAACCTGACCAAACTGGATATCGGCGGCTTCAAAAAGATGATTGAAACTGCGGTCAAGGCTTATCCCAATTTCAAGGTTACCGCTACCACCTTGCGTGCAGTCAAGAGTGCATCCATCAATGACTGGGGCGCAATCTGCTGGGCAGACGGTAAATTCTATCAGGCCAGACAGCGGGAAAATCTGGAGATTTTTGACCGGGTCGGCGGCGGAGATTCTTTTGCTTCCGGACTGATTTACGGATTTTTGACCTTCAATGATCCGGAAAAGGCAGTTAACTACGGTGCTGCGCACGGTGCGCTGGCTATGACCACCCCCGGCGATACCTCAATGGCAACCAAGGCCGAAGTGGAAAAATTGGTCGGCGGCGGCGGAGCCCGGGTCGATCGCTGACGTTTTTTGAACGTATTTTCCCGCCGGAATATACCTCCGGCGGGAAAATTAATGTCACGGTACAGCAGATTCTGGTGACCGGGCGGATTTACGGGCGCAGAAAGTGTCTGGCAGGCAGGCCGGCACTTGACGGGGAGAGAATTATTTTTTTAATATGCAGGTAACTGGGAAAATCTTTTTCCCGGCGGTTTAAAAACAACCGGGAAAATATTGAGTAAAAAATATTTTCCGGACGTGGAGAGAGATTGCCGGGCAGAAAAATAATCTTTGTTCCGGCAATGAACCTGTGCCAGTATTGATTGATTTTGTTTCCGGCTTGTCAGCAGGAAAGCAGCAGTTGAGGTTTATCGGGCAGAAGACAGCAGGTCTGGAGAAAAACAAAAAATAATCCTGCTTTTTTTAAATCAGAATATTTGAGGCAGCAAACATAAAAAACGGAGGAAATTCCTTTACAATGAAAAATACGTTATGGAGGTGTTTTATGGCGGCGGCGGTAATTTCAACCGGAACTCTCAGCGCGGCAGAGGCGGAAAACAAAGTTACCCCGGAGAAAAAATCGCTTAAGGTTTTGACCATCGGCAACAGTTTTTCCAACAGTGTATTTGTGTTTCTCCCCAAAATGGTCAAATCCACTGATACCTGTGAAATTCTCATGGAAAGAGCGGCTATCGGCGGCTGTTCACTGAAAAAACATTGGGATTTGGTGGAACAGAGCGAAAAAGATCCGGATTTCAAGCCTTATGATGACTACACCAACCGCAGAAAAAATGTTTACAGTTTGAAAGATCTGCTGCAAAAGCACAAGTACGATATAGTTACCATTCAGCAGGCCAGCCATGACAGCTGGAAAAAGGAAACGTATTTCCCTTATGCGCAAAATCTTTGCGATTACGTCCGCAAATACTGCCCGGGTGCGAAGATTATGATGCAGCAGACCTGGTCCTACCGCGCCGATGATCCCCGGCTGGAAGAGTGGAAAATTACTCCGGATGAAATGTATCAGAAACTTCGCAGTGCCTATGCCGAGGCAGCGGAAAAACTGGGGATTGAACTTATTCCCACCGGAGATGCCATTGACTACGCCAGAAAAAATCAGAAGCATAAATTTGTGCCGATTGAATGGCGCAAATATATGGATTTAAAGTATCCGGATCCGCTGCCGGATCAGACCGGATCATTGATAAACGGTTTCTTTTACCGCGGCAAAGATAAAAAACTGATGCATGATGCTTTCCATCTCAATAAACGCGGTGAATATCTGCAGGCCTGTGTCTGGTTTGTCACCCTTTTTGACCGGCCGTGTTCAGATATAAAAATGAAGACCACGCTTCTGGATAAAGATGATGCCGCTTTTATGCGCGAGGTGGCGGACAAAATAGCCGGAAAAAAAGATAAATAAAAAAGATAAATAAATCAGCTCCGGTCTTGACGAAACCGGTTTTGGCTTGTATATTAATAAAATAGCCGTCTGTTTTTTTGCAGACGGGAGATGACAGTTGTCCGTCCGGTTTTTCAAGACGGAATAATGAAAATAAGAAATCTATTCAGGAGTTTAAACAAAAATGTCAAATCTTCGCAATGTCGCCATCGCCGGTGCAACCGGGGCGGTCGGCGTCGAAATGCTCAAGACGCTGGAAAAACGTAATTTTCCGGTGGCAAATCTCAAACTGCTTGCCTCCGCCCGTTCTGTTGGCAAGGAGTTTGTCTTCAAGGGTGAAAAGATCAAAGTCGAGGAGATGACAGAAAACTCTTTTAAGAATGTTGACATTGCCCTTTTCAGTGCCGGCAGCGATATATCCAAGGCGATGCGCCGCTGTGTGGTGGATTCCGGCGCAGTGATGATTGACAACTCCAGCGCATTCCGTATGGAAGATGACGTGCCGCTGGTGGTTCCGGAGGTAAACCCCGAGGATATCGCCAAACATCACGGCGTAATTGCCAATCCCAACTGCACAACCATTATCATGCTGGTGGCGGTTAATCCGCTTCACCGGGCAAAAAAACTGGTCCGTCTGGTTGCTTCTACTTATCAGGCAGCCAGCGGAGCCGGAGCCAAGGGAATGGATGAACTGGTTCGCCAGACGGCTGATATTCTGGCGGGAAAAACTGCAAAGCCGGAATTTTTCGCGCACCAGATTGCTTTCAGTCTGATTCCGCACATTGACTCTTTTATGGAAAATGGCTATACCAAAGAGGAGATGAAGATGGTCAACGAAAGCCGCAAAATGCTGCATTATCCGGAGCTGAAGGTATCCTGTACTTCGGTGCGGGTTCCGGTTATGCGCGCTCACTCCGAGTCGCTGAATATGGAGTTTGCCGAAGAAATCACCCCGGATGAGGCACGGGCCATACTTGCAAAGGCACCGGGGGTAACTCTGGTTGACGATCCGGCAAACAAAGTTTATCCCATGCCCAAAGATGCCAGCGAGCAGTATAATGTGCTGGTTGGCAGAATCCGTCAGGATATTACCCGGGATGATAAGCGCGGCCTGGATATGTTTATCTCCGGCGACCAGCTGTTCAAAGGAGCGGCACTGAACGCAGTTCAGATTGCTGAATTGCTCTGATTATTCTGCCGCCTGCCGGCCGGGTCGGGAGACGAATTCCCGGTTTGCAGGCGGCGTTTTTGTGTACTGCCCACCTGAGTGAAATAAAACGGAGATCGGATAATGATAAGACGGGAATTTCTGCACCGGGAGTACCGCAGCCGCGGGGCGTTTTACAACTATCTCAATTTTTATGCAGAATATAAATGGCGCTGGTTTTATATTCTGCTGATTTATTTTATCAAGGCTTCACCGAGTTACGCCATTCCCATACTTACGGCTGAGGTGATAAATTTGATAAGCAACCCGGCGGTAGCATCGGAAACAGTTATGCACCGGATGTTCTGGATACTTGGAATCGGGACGGCATTGATTATTCAGAATATTCCCGGACACGTGTATTTTGTACATCTGGTGAGTGTGCCGTGCCGGGCAGTGGAGTGGAAATTACGTTCCGCGCTCTGCACCCGGATGCAGCATCTTTCCATGTCTTTTCACTCCGCCATCAAAGCCGGAGCATTGCAGAACAAGGTTACCCGGGATGTGGAGGCGGTGGAAAATATGACTCGCATGCTGAGTGATACACTGCCCAACTTGTTTTTCAATATTCTGGTGGCGGTGGTGGTAACTGCGATGAAAGTACCGTATTTTCTGTTTTTCTACCTTGGCGTGGTACCGCTGGCGGTAATACTCTGTCTGGCGGCCCGCAAGACAATGAAAACCAGAAATCAGGAGTTCCGCCGCAGTATCGAGGATATGTCCGGAAAGGTGGCGGAAATGATACGTCTGATACCGATTACCCGGGCGCATCATCTTGAAAATATCGAAATTGAACGGGTTAACTCACGCTTTGAACGCATCAGAAAGGCCGGGTTGCGGGTAGATTATATTAATTCACTTTTCGGTTCGGTAAACTGGGTGATTCTGGTAGTATTCAACTTGGTTGTTCTGGTAACCGTCGCTATTCTTTATTACCGCAAAGTGCTGGATATCGGGCTGGGCGATGTCGGTCTGCTGGCTACTTATTTTACATTGATAACCCAGTGTGCATTGGGGGCGATCAACTGCCTGCCGGCAATAACCAAGGGCCTTGAATCAGTAAGATCCATCGGCGAGGTGCTGGAGTGTCCGGACCTTGAGCTGAATGACGGCAAACCGGAAGTGCATCAGGTAAAAGGAGAATTTTCTTTTGAACATGTAAGTTTCCGTTATCCCGGCAGCGATAAAGGTGCGGTAAGAGATTTTTCGCTCAAGGTCAATCCCGGCGAAACCATCGCTCTGGTGGGAGCATCCGGAGCTGGAAAATCAACGCTGGCCAATTTGATTATCGGCTTTATCCGGCCGACTTCGGGGAAAATCCTGCTGGACGGTACGGATATGAATTGCATTGATTTGCGCAGTTACCGGAAGTTCATTTCGGTGGTGACCCAGGAGACATTGCTCTTTGACGGTACCATAAGAGAGAATATCTGTTACGGTGTGGAGGCAGGAGAATATGAGGTCCGGCAGGCGGTAAAGAATGCCGATCTGGAGGATTTTGTCAATTCACTTCCGGAAGGATTGAATACCCAGGTGCGGGAAAATGGAGCCCGTTTGTCCGGCGGTCAGAAACAGCGTCTGGCCATCGCCCGGGCTCTGCTGCGCGACCCCAGGGTGCTGATACTGGATGAGGCGACCAGCGCGCTGGATATTGAGTCGGAAACTCAGATCAAGGCGGCTTTGGATAATCTGGTAAAGGGACGGACTACCTTTGTAGTGGCGCACCGGCTTTCCACCATCCGCAATGCCGACCGTATTGTGGTGCTGGAAAATGGTTCAATCGCCGAAATCGGAAACCATGACGAACTGATGGCAAAGAACGGACTTTATGCCGAAATGGAAAGGAAGTTCGCCGCCAGCAATTGAGGTTTGTCTCTGGGGGGGAATGCCTGAATGGCGGAACAGCGGGATTTTACTGTTGCTCCGCCGTTTTTCATTCAGAAAATGCCGATATTGTAGAGAATAAAACCGGGATAGAGCAGAAACAGCACCGCACCTTCCCAGCGGGAGAGTTTGCGTCCGGTAATCATGAAAACGGTAAGCAGCAGACCGCTGCCCAGCATCATATAGAGATTTCCATTTACCGCCGGAGCGGAAAAATCCAGCGGACGGATTGCCGCACAGCCGCCGAAAATAAGCAGAATATTGAAAATATCACTGCCGATGATATTGCCAATAGCCAGCGAAGATTTCTTTTTCAACACCCCGGCAATAGTTACCGCAAGCTCCGGGAGCGAAGTACCCAGTGCAACCACAGTTGAGGATATAACCAATGTGCTGACATTAAGTTTCTCCGCCCCCCATACCGAAACATCAACCAGCAGTTTTGACCCGGCCAGTATCATGATAAAACCCAGAGTAAGCAGAAAAAAATGTTTCCATGCCGTTCCGGAGGTGGATTTCGTATGTTCTTCACCGGATAATTCTTCCTCCAGTTCTTCCGGATTTTTCATGAGATAGCAGCAGTATGCCGCCGCCAGCAGCAGGAACAGCCATCCAAACCAGCGCGGCATCCCCGGGACAGCCATTCCGCCTTTCCCCGGCACAGTAAGAAAAAATACTGAAAGAGTGGAAAGCAGAAAACACCCCAGCATTACCACCGCATCCCGTTTAAGCAGGTGAATTGGGAAATTCATCCACCCGGCAAGGAAAATACCCAATCCTAAAATCAGGGTAATATTGGTTGTACAGCTTCCTGCCACATTGCCGAAAACAAATTCCGGTTCTCCGGTGGCCGCGGCGTAGAGACTGGAAGAAAGTTCCGGCAGAGAAGTGCCTATGCTGACCAGTGTCAGCCCGATGACCAGTTCGGAAATATGCCACTTTCTGGCCAATGCCGCCGCGGCATCAATAAAAAGATCGCTGCCCTTTATGAGAATGTAAAAGCCGAAAGCAAAAATAATCAGATTTATCCAGAGATTTGAAGTGTGCAGTTCCATGATTGACTTCCAAAATTTTCCCGGTCAGATATTATGCACTATCCGACTGTGTTTCAATGTTGTATCCGTTCCGGCATGACAGGATCCGGCCGTGGGGATATAAAATAAAAATATATCACCGAAAATAGAATAAATCAACTTGAATTTCTAAAAAAGGTATAATATATTAAGTCCGTATAGATCAATAATAAAACAGGAGTTTGGGCCTAATGCAGAGATTTGACACGTCAGTTACCACAAATCAGAAAGTATATGACAGTGTATGCATCGGCGCATCCGGTGACATTTCTGTTATTTACTCCGGCAGTATTTCTGCCAACGCGGTTCTCACCATTACCGGAGGTACCGGAAACAGCCTGTCTTTTGAGGGGGTATCAAGCGCGGTACGGGGAGAATACTGGATCAATGAGATCCGCGGTGTTGACGTATATGACAGCAACTTCTATCTGTATTTTTCCAGCGGCACAATTGCGGTGAAAAATACTACCTATGATCTGGTGAGCCGTGCCACGATTGGCGGTCATGCCACCGGAATACGCACTTCCGGAAAAATGACCGTCCAGGGCGATTTCGGCGGTGCGGTAATCGCCGACGGCGGGGTGGAGGCCGATGACAGCGGTGTGATGGAGCCGTTGGTAAGTTCGCCCAAGGTTTACGGCATAAATACCGGCGATTTTTACGTCACCGGGAAATTTTCCGGCAGCATAACAGTATTGAACGGAGCCGCGGAGGCAAAAGGTATTACCGCTTCATCGGTAACATTCGGGGATGATTTTTCCGGAACAATTTCAGTAAAAGGGGTAAGTTCAGTATTTGCGATAAGTTCAAGAAACGCAGTTACTGCCGGGACATTTACTTCAGAAGCATTGCTGGAAAGTGTCGGAAATGTGGTATCCGGCATTGACGGATCAGCATTAAGTTTGGATAACTTTTCCGGCATTTGCCGGGTGGTCGGTACCGGAAAGTATCCCCGGCCGTATTCCGGATCGTCCTCCGGATTCAGTGCCCGTACCGGAAATATTGAAATAAACAGTTTTTCCGGCGTGCTGTCAGTTTCCAATTCGATAACCAGTTATGGATTTTCCGCGCCGGGAATGATAAGCGGAACAGGCGGAAGTACGGCGATAACAATAGAAGAAAATGGAATTATCGCGGTATTTTCCACTCTGGCCGACAGCTCAGTTTACGGCATGACTGCTGCCGGAATAAATCTTACCTGCGAAGGAACCGTGTTTGCCGGCTATCTGGGAAGTGATTACTATTTGCAGAATGACGTGGTTGTCGCGATGCTTGAAGATTACCGGGTGAACCGCTCCTCAAGTGAATATGCCGGTCTGTTGACCGGAGCGGCAGTTTCTGCGGATGCGTCAATTTATGCGATAAGACTTTCCCAGACCGGCAGTGCGGGAGTTTCGGCAAATACGCTTAATCTGGCGTCGAGTGCCATTGTGTTCGGCAATGTTGAATTATTCCGCACCGCAGGTGGGGCGGCAAGTTCGACGGTGACTGTTGCCTCCGGAGCGGAAATATTCGGCAGCATATCCACCGGGAATGCGGATGACAGTATAAGTATGTACGCCGGAGCCATGGTGTCCGGAAATTTGAATTCAGGACTTGGAAACGATGTTCTGAATTTGTACGGAGACCAGAGCGGAGACGGCCGATCCGGGGTGATCGGCGGGAATATAACAAGCCTGAAAAATATTGTGGTTTACGGCGGCGAATGGATCGTAAGTGGAACAATTTCCGGGTACAGTGCCGTGTCTGGAGGTGTGCAGAGTCTGGTGATTGAAACCGGGGCGGTTTTTGCCGCCGGGAATTTTGCCGGTCAGACGGTTTCCGGCGGAGGAACGCTGAAAATAAACGGCATTGGCAACAGTGTTGCTTTCAGCGATTTCAACGGCAGTCTGATTTTGGGAAAAGATGCCGGGATGACTCTGAATTCATACTCAAATACCTTGATAGACAGTATCTGTTTTGATATTACCGGCGGCCGTGATACCTCTGATGTCGTATCCGTTGACGGCTGGGGCGGGCTTGAGGTGAATAAAATTTATTGCCTTAATGGGGGGAATTACATCTCAATTGAGCTCGGTACAGTAAATATTTTTGATGATGTTTATTACAAAGCAGTAGTGGAAGACGGCGACCTGCACTTCAAAAGCGCAGTTAAAAATGAACAGTTTTTTATTTCCGGAACGGATTCCGCTGATGCCGGATTTCACAGCGATGTATTGGGAACCGCGTCGGACGGAGTTGTTCAGCTCAATGTTTCCTCCGGGGAAATATTGCGTGCTTTTTATGGGGCAGGCGGCGGAGCGGAAGATGTGACAACTGCCCGGATTACCCTTTCCGGCGGAGAATATTCGGGAGCTCAATTGTATGGGGGGATGTATTCCAATGGAACTTCCGGAGTGGCAAAAAATATTGTTTTTACCGTGGCTGTGGATAATGAGGCATCCAGGATTATCGGCGGCGGTGTTGCCGCGGATTACGGAGATAAAGAGCTCGTAACAGACTCGATTTTGCTGAATATAAAAGCAAATTGCAGTGAACAGAGCTGGATTTACGGATCTGCCAGGGTGGAGGGTACGGCCAGCACTCTGGTTTCTGTCGGCAGCGTGTCAGTGCAGGTGGACGCAGCAACCAGAATTGGCAATCTGGTCGGCGGAGGACGGGTGGGAAATGCCAATGGATCATTGTCGAATAATAATACTGAGATATTGATTACCTCCTCCACCGTAAGCGGTTCTGTCTTTGCCGGAGCTTATGTCTATCTGGGATCGGCGGCGGTAAACGGCACATGTACAGTTGATATATCCGGCAACAGTGTGGTAAACGGCGGCGTATTCGGAGGCGGAGTAGTGTCCCCGTCCGACGGCTCCGGACGTGAGCGCAAATTGGTTATTCAGAACAGCAGAATTAATATAACCGGTTCCACCGTTCAGGGAAATGGTATTTTCGGCGGCGGTTATGTCGCCGGAGCTGGGGCTTATGAAACGGTTGAAAATTCTGTAATCAACTTGAATAGCGGAGCCGTAGCCGGATTCTGTGTCTTCGGTGGCGGATTTGCCGCGGGTGGGGGCAGCAGTGCGGTAGGAAATGTAAGCATCACAATTGATGGAGCCAGTGTAAAATACGGTGATATTTTCTGCGGCGGTTATGTTTTCAGCTCCGGCGGCACGGCAACCGTCGGCAATGTGGAACTGGTGGTGAAATCCACTGCCAATGTTGAAACCAATATTTACGCCGGAGGATGTGCACTGAGTACCGGAGCTGATATAAGTGTGGACAGCAGCCGGATTATCTTTGAAGGAGTTAATCCGTTTAACGGCAATGTTTACGGCAATGGATACGGTTTATCCTCGGACAACGTGGGATTTTCCCAGGTGCAGTTCAGATCGTACGAAGGGAATTTTGCCGGGAATATTGACAGTGCTTTTAATGACATAAGTTTCACGGTAGGATCATCATCAGTGAGCGGAGTGGTATTTACCGGAAACAGCGGACTTCTGAGTTCGGCACTGGATAATATCGGGGTGGATACTTCACAGGTGACCTATTCGTCCGGGGCGGATTTGGGGGTGTTTGATCTGACTTCCGGGGTGATTGATTTTTCCATTCTGACACTTGACGGAGCAGCGGTAAGTGAAGACAATTCCCCGACCGCCGGAAGCTGGTCGCTGGTTTGGTCGGAAACGGAGTCGGGCCTGCGTCTGGCGGGATATGATAAAGCCTTGGCGTACAAGGAAGATGATAATTACAGAGTTTTCTGTCTGGCTTGAGAAAATGTGGAAGACAAGGAGTATAAAGAATTGTTATGCAGATAAATCCGGTAATCGTTTTTCGGGAGGAATTTGACGGCAGCGGTGTTTTGTTTGATCCGGACAGCGGGGAGGCATTTGAACTTTCTGATGTCAGCACCCTGATATGGAAAGGTTTGCGCGACGGATTGGACAAAGCGGCCATTCTTGAACGTCTGGCGGCCGCCTGTGAGGATGGCATTCCTCCGGAGGCGGGGCGTGATTTTGATGAATTTGTCGATCAGCTTGAGGCAAAGGGGTTGGTGCGTCCTTGAAAAGCATGGATATGACACTGCCGATTGCTTCCGGCGGCGAGTGTGTCTGGCGGGGAATGGATGAAACTGCGCTGGCATATTTACGGATGATGAGTTTTTACATGTCCTGCCCTTTGAGTTTTTCAGCTGATTCGGACAAAACGGACGACGAAGTGTGTCTGGTGTTGCGTCCGGCCCCGGAACAGGGCAGAAAAGTGGAAATTTTCTGGCCGTATGGTGTCGGTGTCCGGCGCAGCGGCGGACGTAATGAGGTGTATTTGCGCCGGGTGGGATTGACCGCAAGCCGGACGGTGGGGTTTATTATCCGTCAAATATTTCATCTGGGCATATTGCCGAAATTATCCAGTCACGCGGTTCTGGTGCACGGCGTTCTGGCTTCGTTCCGCAATGAAGGATGCCTGATCTGCGGTGCGAGTGGAATGGGTAAATCTACTTTGTCCCGCCGTTTCACCGGGGATTGGGAAGTGTGTGCGGATGACTGTGTGCTGATCAGCCGGATGGATAACGGGGATTACTGGGCACAGCCGGTGCCGACATGGAGTTTGTGGTATGCTGATGATCCGCCGCCGCCGCGGGTTTTTGACTGCGGCAGGATGGTTCCTTTGAAAAGAGTTTTTCTATTGAAAAGAGGACCTGAAACAGAAGTTGCCAAACTGGAAAAACGGGGAACTTTTATTTCCGAAGCAACCAGTTCAATTATGAATTTTGCCGATATTGCCACCGTTGATCTCCCGGCGGAGGAACGCAGAAGAGTATTGAAGCTGACTTTTGATTTCGGGTACCGCATGGCGGAAGAACTGCCGTTTTACCGGCTGATTGCTCCGCTGGACCGTGAATTTCAGGGGGAGATGGAGAAACTGCATGAAGTCAAGTCCTGAAAACGACGGAATGAAAAAAAAATCTGCTGTTTCCGGTTTGCCGACGGCAAGGAAAAGTGATTTCCTGTACCGGGGCGAGAGTATGCGCATGGTTTTCCGTGACGGAGACGGCATATTGATAGAGGAGTGTGATTTTCCGGAGCTGTGTTCCGGAGATATTGTCTGTTTTACGCTGGGGAAAATACGGGCGGTTCACCGGCTGGTGGACGCCGCCTCAGGTCTCACCGGGGGGGATAACAATATAGTATATGATTCGGAAAAGTTAACTCCGGAAACTTTTATCGGACGGGTAAGTGCATTCCGGCGGGGAGAAAAGATTTTCCCGGTGACCCGCGGCAGAAGAGGCATGCGAGAATACCGTTTGCATCAATTCCGTCTGCGGCTGCGCCTGACCGGAAGAAGAATATTGGCTCCTTTGCGGCTGGTTACCGGGTATATTGCCGGGATGATCTGCCGCCCGAAATTGGAAAAATATGGTGACAGGGAAGTGCTTTACTGGTGCGGCAGGGTATTGGCAAGCCGGAGTGGAAACGGGAAAATAAATATTCGCGGCGGCTGGGCACGGCTATTTCCCGGCGCGCAGATCAGGAAGTATTTTGAGAAAAAAGGGAATAATTAGTCTTTTATTCCGGGTGCTTCCGGAGGATGGATTTTCCGGTATCTCAGGAAATGGATACGGCGGGGAAACGGGGGGGGAGTCTGAACGTGCCGGAATCCTGGATGTTGTGAAAATGCTCCGGCCGGAACTCCGGCGGCATCGCGGATTGATCATTTTACTGCCGGTAATTACGCTGTTTATGGCCGGATGCGCCACTGTGCTGCCGTTTCTTCAGCGAAAACTTATTGACTTACTGGTGAATAAGGACCGGACAACCCTGTTGATTATGCTGTTGACCGTAGGAACAGTGCTGGTTTTAAAGAGCCTTTGTGAACTGCTGGAGGGGTATTTAGCCGGGAGACTTGAAAATGTTCTGAGTCTGGAATTGCGGGAACGGATTTACCGGCATCTGCTGCAGTTGCCGAACAGTTTTTTTGCCCGTCGCGGAGGAGGGTATCTGTCCGGACGGGTATTTGAGGATGTTGCCGGGGTAAGGATGCTTTTTTCCCGGCAGCTGCTGCGGACGTTTTCCGGAGTATTGAGTTTCGGAGGAGGAATAATTATGCTGCTGGTTATGGACTGGCGGCTGGTGCCCGGGCTGTTGCTGGTATGGCCGCTGGTTTATTACTGCGGGCGGAAATTTTACCGGGCGCATTACCGGCTGCACCTGAGCCGCGGCGAGGCATACGCCGAAGCTCAGGGCGAGATGCAGCAGACTTTGTCCCATATCAATCTGGTGAAATCCGGCGCAAGGGAATCCGTAATGCGCCGGGAGATCAGAAAACGGATGAACCGGATTTACCGGATTCAGCTGGAAGTTTTGAAGTTAACCGCGTTATTCGGCAGACAGCTGCGATTACTGCCCGGACTGGTGCGTATGATTTACCTGGGGGTCGGAGCGTATCTGGTGGTGGAGGGAAAGTGGTCGCTGGGATTTCTCTGGGCGGTGCAGGGGTATTTGAATATGGTTATCGTCCCGGTGCAGAATGCGGCATTTCTCGGGCTGCAAATGCAGCAGGGGATGGCGGCGGCAGGAAGATTGTGCCAGCTCTTTGCCATACTGCCGGAAAAAAATCTTGACAGCGGAATAAAGGTGGAAAAACTTTCCGGCGGTATAGAGTTTAAGAATGTATTTTTTTCCTTTGAGGGGGCCGGGTGTTTCCTCAATGGCGTCAACCTCAAAATTTCTCCCGGTGAACATGTGGCAATCGTGGGAGAAAGCGGCAGCGGAAAGAGTACACTGCTGTCGCTGCTGGTAGGTTTTTTCCGGCCACAG
>CASECL010000002.1 GCA_949286445.1 uncultured bacterium
TACAGCTGTATGCTCTGTCGCTGGGGGCGGAAGTGAATGATCTGGCTAACCGTGAGATGTTATCCTGTCTGCCGGATAATTTCAAGCCGGAACAGAAACGGATGGAACGGGGAGTGAATGCGGCGGAAAATCTTTTGCGCAATCTCAATTATAATATAAGTGATGAACTTGCGCTGCGGAATTTTGTGTTTGAATTGATTTCCGGCAGGTGAAAATCTGCCTTTTACAATATGGAGAGAAAAAATGCGTGACGGTGAAATATTGGAAAATGTCAATTTCAAGGGTGATTACTACCGGATAAAATTTTATGTTCCGGCCATAGCTGCCGCTGCGGAGGCCGGGCAGTTTGTGCATGTGAAATCAGGCGATGCCAGAGATTACATATTGCGCCGTCCGTTCAGCATACACGATACGGATAAAAACAGCGGTGAACTTACCGTAGTATATAAAGTAGTGGGCAAAGGCACCGAGAAGCTCTCCCGGATGAGACCTGGGGAATGTTGCGATCTGCTTGGACCGCAGGGTAGGGGATACAGCAGGCCGGAAGCTGATGAAGTTCCGGTTCTGGCGGCAGGCGGATACGGGGCGGCGGCAACTTATCTGCTGGCAAAAAATTTCCCCGGCCGCGGCGTTTTTCTGATGGGAGCGCGCAATGCGGATGAAATAATTCTGGATGAACGTTACCGTGAAGCCGGATTTGATGTCCGTCTGGCGACCAATGACGGAAGTCTGGGCAAAAAAGGCTTTGTCAGTGCGCTGTATGATGATGTATTGCGCGATTATGCCGGAAAAAAAATAAAATTTTATGTTTGCGGGCCGACACCAATGCTGATGGCTACGGCAAAATATCTGCTGGAAAAAAATATTCCCGGCGAAGTCAGTCTGGATCACCTTATGTGCTGCGGGGTGGGGGCGTGTTTTGCCTGTGTGGTAAAGGTGAAAGCCAAACCGGGAGAGGGCGCGGAAGGGGCGGATTGGCGATATGCACGCACCTGTTCCGAGGGGCCGGTTTTTGATGCTTCAGATGTTTATCTGGAATAATGTTGTTATCCGGCTTGAAAAAAATCATTTTTGAGCTTATATTATCATACCGGCAATAATCAGTTAAAAATCCGGTTGTATTTGTTGAATTATGGGCCCCGGTAGCTCAGTGGATAGAGTAGCTGCCTTCTAAGCAGTTGGTCGCGCGTTCGATCCGCGCCCGGGGTACCATTTTTTTTGTCTTGATTATTTCCTCCGGGGGGATTTCTCCTTCTTCCCTTGTTTCCGATCCAGTTTTGCAGTTGATGATACTTCTGCCGTATTATCTCTGCAATATTTTACGGAAATAATTTGCGCCTGAAAAATAAACAGTACCATCTCGCCTTGATAATTCTTTAATTTTAAGATTGTATATTGCAAAATTTTGCATAAAAAAATAAGAAAACGGTTGACAAAATAATATCTGGCAGATATAATAAAGCCAGAGACAGAAAGTGTCTGGCGTAATCATTTAATTTTTCAGGGAGAAAAAATATGAGTTGTCCAGCCATTCCGACCGTTGTTTCCGTTAATGCACAGTATGTTGAAGCATATAATAAGCTTCTGGCATGTTGTAAGCAGCATGGATTGTTGACTGATACCAATTTGGACGGGAGTGAAATTTATCCTCCTAAAGAACCAGGAGACGGGGTGTCAAATCTGGACTTGGAAGTAATGCGTGGAGCAATCCGGGGAGCGGCGGGAAACTATATTGATATGGACGTGGTGGACTTGTCCACCCAGAATGCGTTTGATGACCCGGATATTACATTGAAAATCAATGGGGGAAAAGGATTTTTGAATATTCCCGGAAAATATTCCGCCAGCGGTAAGGATGTTTATGAACAGTTCTCCGTTGAACATAACGGGGTAAGGGTTTCCAATGCCCCGCTGCTGTGGCATCATTTCACCGAAATTGCCGATGTGCTCAACAAAATGAGCGACCGCAAAATTTCCGGAACGTGCAGATGGGAACCGGAGATATATCAGTCAGGCGAAAGTGGTACTCCTGATGATACTCATACTGACTATACATATCTGTATCGCCAGTTTATGGATCATTTTGTTTATTATTTGGATAGTGATGAATTGGAGTACTGGCACACTCTTGAAACCGGATTCCGTA
>CASECL010000003.1 GCA_949286445.1 uncultured bacterium
GTGCGGCGTTTTTGTGCGGAACGGGATTTTATTGAGGTAACTACCCCGGTGATGATTTATGCTCCGGCACAGGAGGAGTATATTGAGGCGGTAAAGGCCGGGAATCACCAGTTTCTCCGTCCCAGTCCGGAGATGGCGATGAAGACGCTGCTGGGAAACGGGGCGGAAAAAATATTTGAGCTGGGCAGTTGTTTCCGTGCCGGTGAACACGGCTGGAAACACCGGGAGGAATTTACCATGCTGGAGTACTACTGGAAAAATTCCGACTATCTCCAATTGCTGGACTTCACCGCGCAGCTGGTGCGTGCCGCCGGAAAAGGATTGGGCAGGGAAAAGATTGAATTCCGGGGGGAAACGCTGGATCTGATGGCAGAGCCGGAGATAATTTCAGTACGGGAGGCATTCCGGAGACACAGCAGATTTTCCGCGGAAGAGGCGATGGCAAAAGATGTTTTTGATGAAGAAACCGTGCTGCATATCGAGCCGGAACTGGGCCGGGGCAGAATGACATTTCTGATTGATTACCCGGCGGAACGGGCTTCGCTGGCGCGGCTGAAAAAATCTGATCCGTCTTTGTCGGAACGCTGGGAGCTTTACATCGGCGGAGTGGAATTGGCCAATGCTTTCGGTGAACTGACTGATCCGGTGGAACAGCGTAAACGTTTTGCCGCCGCCGCCAAATTCCGCAAGGAGCACAACATGGCCGAATACCCGGAAAACAAGGAATTTTTTGCCGCGCTGGAAAAGGGTATCGGCGAGTGTTCCGGGGCGGCGATGGGGTTTGACCGTCTGGTCATGCTGCTGACCGGAGGCGAAGAGATTGGAGATGTTATGTTCTGACCGCGGCATTATTTTTATGCCGTCATAACAGGGGAAAACAGCAAATTTCATTCGGTTCCGGGGGAGGGAAAAAGCATCTGATTGATAAAAGGCTGATAAAAAAATCCTGCCGCAGGGGTACGATATTCCGCGGCAGGATTTTTTGTAAAGCGTTATTTTTCTGAAAAGTTTTTTCTTCCCGCAGTATTCTTTAAAAAAACTATTCCTGTAAGAATTTTTTGTGTTGTAAATCCTGTTATTTCAGTGGTAATGTCTGCTTATTTTTTTGCGTATCCGTCTATTGCTTCAATTGTGAAATTGAAGCAATGTACCCCGAAAAGGTTTGGAAAAGGATGGGCGCGGGAAGGAAAGAACTTTTCCTTAAAAGGTTTTTCCTTCCCGCACTTACTCTTTAAAAAACACTTTTTAAAGAGATTTCTGCTTTTCGCAGCGTATTTTATCAGTTTTTGCAGATTACGCCGTCTTCGTCCCACAAGCTGTGGTAATCTTTTGCGCCCTCCCAGAGGAAGACGTGTCCTTTTACCAGTCGGCAGTTCCGGTCGATTCCGGCTATGGCTGTCATTTCCGCGTCTGATAGTTTGAGTTCTGCCGCTGCGGCGAGGTTGCTTTGGATATTCCGTTCTTTGGTTGACATGGGAATAACCACGTTACCCCGCTGAATTGCCCAGCGGATACATATTGCCGCGGGGTGGACGTTATATTTCCGGGCGATTTCCACGATTACCGGGTCGGTCATATCCACGGTATCGTCGGCGGTTTTATCCCGTTCCGGCCGGTTGGGCGATCCCAGCGGGCAGTAGCCGATAATCACCATGCCGTTATCCCGGGAGAACTGATAGAGTTCCTCCTGCTGGAAATGGGGATGCAGCTCCATTTCGTTGACTTCCGGTTTGATCAGGGCGTCCCGGAGGATGAGTTTAAGTTTCGGCACGGTCACGTTGGATATTCCGATATGGCGCACCAGGCCGGCGAGTTTCAATCTTTCCAGCTGGCGGTAGGCGCGCATGAATTCCTCATGGATGTACGGTCTGGCGTCCGGGCTTCTGGACTCCACCGAGCATTTCGGCGGGTGGAAGTTGGGAAACGGCCAGTGTATCAGCATAAGGTCCAGGTAATCGGTACGCAGATTTTTCAGCGTGTTGGCGCAGGCAATTAAAATATCGCCGTCGCCGTGATGGTTATTCCAGACTTTACCGGTGAGCCAGAGGTCTTCCCGGCGGACGACTTTTTCCTGATAGAGTTCGTTTAACACATTGCCGATTTCCGCCTCATTGCCGTAAACTTCGGCGCAATCGATATGGCGGTAACCGGATTTCACCGCAATTTTAACCGCCGCCGCGACTTCGTCGGCCGAGGCATGGTCGCTGCCGAATGTCCCGATGCCGATCGCGGGAATTTTCCCTCCCGAAACCGTAGTGAAAAACGGTACTTTGGCCGGATCAATAAAACTCATTTTTCCAGCTCCTCATCAAAACATACCGCCACTTTGCCGCATTTTCCGGAGGCCATCAGAGCATAGGCTTCGCCGGCTTTCTCCAGCGGGAAACGGTGGGTGATAAGATCCGCCGGATGAATATTCCAGCGCACCAGACGCTCGGTCAGTTCCTCCATCTTCCA
>CASECL010000004.1 GCA_949286445.1 uncultured bacterium
AATTTTGAGCTTGCGTACGACAGTACGCGGCGCTCTCATTTCCTAAAAACTGTCTCAAAATAGGGTTTTGCATAATCGACTATTTATTTTATGTATCGCACAGTTGAAATCCGTCACGCACAGGATTACAGTATAATCCCGGACCATTCTGCTGTCCGGTCTTTTATATGCAGTGCGTGTCATAATATAAAAAACAAAATATTAAAACCTGTTTTTTCATGCAGAAAGTTTCTTCCATTTCAAATATCCGGAGTGAAATACTGCGGCAGCCGGTAAACGACACGGCTTCGCCATATCAGTCTCTTCCCTATGATAAAAATTTTTTACTTGAGGCGGAGGATAAAGCCGGAACGGCACAGCAGACGGCATGGCAGCTGATTAATTCCTGCGGAATCCGGCAGGCATGGGAAAACATCGGTGCCAAAGTCCATCTGATCGGATCGCTGGCAACCGGACTGCTGATCAAAAAACGGGATATTGACTTTCATATCTATACCGGCGAACTCGATACCGGGAAAAGTTTTGCCGCAATCAATGAAATCTGCCGCGGCCGTCCGGTTACCCGACTGAAATACCGGAATCTTGCCTCCTCAGACGAAGACTGCCTGGAATGGCATGTCTGGTGTATGTTTAACCATGAAGAATGGCAGATTGATATGATACAAATCCGCCGCGGCTCACGTTTTGACGGTTATTTTGAACATATTGCCGACCGGATAAATGCGGTTTTAACCCCGGAAACCAGATTGGCA
Source organism: uncultured bacterium (assembly GCA_949286445.1). GTDB lineage: Bacteria > Verrucomicrobiota > Lentisphaeria > Victivallales > Victivallaceae > CASECL01. The sequence continues at coordinate 753 of CASECL010000004.1, forward strand.
ATTCTGGCACTGAAGTATCTTACTCCGGAAAACACACATATTTCCGGAATTGAGTATTACCGGGCGGTGCTGGAGGGAAAGGTCAGGTCATGGCAGGACTTTATTCTCTGGCGGGAACAGCATCCGCTGAACGGCATTGCCGAATGGTGTCCATAAGGTATAATTGCCCCGCAGATATTTCCAGAAATACACTGCTATTCTGCAAAAAAATATTATAGCTTTTAACCTTGTAAAAAATCTCCTGCCTCGCACCTGCATTTCCGGCAGATTTATCAATCACCCCGGTCAGAACTGATTAAATTCTGCAAAAATTCCCCCTTTGATAAAATATTATCTGAACCAGAATTGCATCATTTTTCCGGAAAAAGCAAAACTATTGTGCAATCATTTTTTCATTTTTAAACAATTTTAAACAAACAAATAACAAATGTTAATTATTTTTTGTTTTTATTCTTGCTTTACAGCGTTTTTTAGCTATAATTTAGATAAACGCAGATGCATTTATTGAACTATTTTAACTTATTTTTAATAGACTGAGCCACGACATGAATAAAAGTATGAGATCAGGCGGTATAAGGATCGCTGACATTGCCAAGGCAACCGGATTTTCCGGAGCAACAGTGTCTCTGGCGTTGAACAACAATCCCCGTCTTCCGCCGGAAACAATCCGCAAAGTGCAGGAGGAAGCCGGCAAATTGGGTTACATTTCGCCAAGAAAAAAGAGAGAAGAATTTGAACGGGCCAATGAATCCAGAAAATTCTGGTGTCTGCTCTTTCCCTATTGTTACGAGCACTATGACTACACCGAGCTGGATCTTTTCCTGATTAACACGCTGGAAAAAATCGCTCTGGAACGCCGCGCCTCGCTGCAGATAACCCGGCTTGACTCCAACAACCGCCTGCCAAGTCAGTTGAGAAATACCAATTTCAATGCTCTGTTTATAAAATCCTATGATCTGCCGGGCAAGGCTCAGGCTCCGGAAATCTACCGCGGCAATCCGGTAACCATTTTCGGCTTCAGTCCGCCTCAGGGGGGAATTCCGGCGATTGCCCCGGATTACAGTGAAGTAACAAAACTGATATTTGACGCGGTCAGGCGCAATGAATGCCGGAATGTGATACTGCCCAACACTGACCATGCCGAAAGTGTGCATATCAACCGTCAGGTGAAAGATCTCCGGAAACTTGCTGCGGAGAATGCGGTAAATCTCAGTATTATCTCCGGAAATGACGATATTATCATAAAAAAAACGCTGGAAATCGTCAAATCCACCAAGGAGCGTACCGCCTTTATTTCATTGCGGAAATCCGGCCGTGAGCGGGAAATTGCAGAAAAAATCATAAATTCCGCCATTCCGGCAAAAAGTGAGATTGATTTTTTCATCTGTGAATTTGATCACCGCAAACAAAACAATCCTCACTTCAATTATATTGATCTGCGGGGTGAAGATATGATCCGCGCCGCGGTGGAAATGTTAAGTGCATCTTATCATCCGGTAAGTTCATCTCTCCTGCTGTCGCCGCGCATGATCAGGGCGTCGGCCAGAAACTCATTTCAGGAAAACATTTAACCACAAAATTATTGGGAAAAATATCTCATGCGTAACATCCGACAGCAAATAAAAAGCAATATTCTCAACTGTTTTATCGTTTTTTCCGTCTTATTGCTTCTGCCTGCCGTTGCCGGGGCGGCAGGAAGTAATTCGTCACAGGACGGGGTTCACTTTACTGTCCACTCAGCTGGCGAAGCCGCCGATGCCGTAACCGGCGGCGGCATTATAAAACTTAATTTGCATGGCAAAGCGGTAATTATCTCCGGCGGCAAAGCATTTGAAATCGGGGAAAATTTTTCTTCCCGCCGCAGCATTGAACTGCCTGAAGTACTGCCGTTGATCCCTGCGGTGGGAGATGACGGCAGCCGCGCAGTAATCGCAGGCGGGGTAAATGCCAATGGCTCTTTAAGTGACAAAGTAAATTTTATGACTGAAGATAACGGCAGATTTGTTTTCAACGCTCTTCCGGATCTTCCGGTGCCGCTGGCTGGAGCCGGAGCGGCGTTTTTTGACGGCAAAATCTATGTTTTCGGCGGAGCGGAAAGTCTGGATCCGATGAAAATCAATGAAAAAGTCTATTCTCTGGATATCCTTGACCCGAAAAGTGGCTGGCAGGCCGATCCGGCTGCCCCGGCAGGCACGGAAGGCAAATTTCTGCCCCGTCTCATGGTGCAGAATAACATTCTTACCATTTTCGGCGGCTTCACTCCGGACGGCGGAAAAATGCTGCGCCCCTCACCTGCAGTTTACCAGCTGAAAATCGGCAAAGGCAAACAATACGGCTGGAAAAAACTTTCTGACATGCCGTCTTCCGGAGGCTTCAGTTCGGTATTCCAGATCGGCGTCACCCATTACGGACTCCTGGGCGCACTGGATAAAAATAATGCCGCCGCAGATTGGAGACAGGCAATAAACAGCCGCTTCCAGCCGGCTGAAGCGGAGGCGGAAAATCAGAAAATACAGATTTACAGCAATGTTACCGACCGTTACTTCGGGGTAAGTGTTCCAAAGGAAATCCTGAATTGTTCAGCGGCAGTTGACATGCCTTATGTGTTTGCCGGGGCCGGAGACCGCCAGTTGCGGGAACCGGGAGCATTATTCCTCTCCCTGAATGAAGACGGCAAAGTGACCGGCACTTTCTGCCGTATAAAAATGAATAAGGAAAGTTTGAATTATCTTGACTACCTTGTCATACTCTTTTATGTGGTAATTCTGGTTTTCATCGGCCTTTACTTTGCCCGGAAAAACACCAGTGCCGACGATTACTTTGTCGGCGGACACAAAATGCCGATGTGGGTAGCCGCCATCAGCGCGCAGGCTGCCGGAGCCAGCGGCATAACCATGATGGCACTTCCGGCGATGGCTTACCAGACCAACCTGCTCTACTGGGGAACGCTTTTTGCCGGTTTTATTCCCACGCTTCTTGCCGCCATACTTATTATACCTATTCTGCGTAAACTCAATATAATAAGTGTTTATGAATATATTGAGATGCGCTTCTGCCGTCAGCTGCGGCAGTTTGCCTCCTTTGCCTTTCTGGTTTCACTGCTGCTGATCCGGCTGGGGGTGGTAACGCTGCTGCCGGCAATGGCCATCGGAGCGGTTACCGGGTTGAATGTTTACTGCTGCATTATTATTACCGGAGTACTCGCCACCAGCTATACTGCCATAGGAGGGCTGGATTCAGTGGCCTGGTGCGATGTATTCCAGTTTGCTATCATGACGATCGGGGCGATAATCTGCGCGGTGATGATACTTTCCGGCACCGAGGGCGGTCTGGCAGGATTCTGGGCGACGGCGTCAGCTTACGACAAACTTACGGTATTTGATTTCTCCTGGGATTGGACAATTCCGACGGTGTGGCTGCTATTGATTACCTCACCGTTAAATATGTTTTCCTCCGGATCGGACCAGGGGTTTGTCCAGCGGGTGATGGCGGTCAAGAGCCTGCGCGAGGCTAAACAGGTAACAGTAAACAACTTCCTGCTTGCTATTCCGGTACAGTCCGCCATGTGGATAATCGGGGTCGGGCTGTTTGTCTTCTTCTATCAGCATCCGGAACTTTATGATCCAACCCTGCAGCCGGACTCGGTTTTCCCGCAATTCATTGTTCAAAGTCTGCCGATGGGAGTCAGAGGTCTGATGATTATCGGCATCGTCGCCGCCTCAGTATCCACGCTGGATGCGGGGATTAACTCTGCCGGAGCGGTAATGGTATCAGATTTCTTAAATGTCTGGTTTCCGGGCATGAGCAAAGAAAAACAACTCCGTCTCAGCCGGGTCTGCACCTTGTCCGCTGGAATTATCGGCACTTTGTCAGCGGTGGTTTATGCCACCTTTGAAAGCGGTTCATTGTGGGTGACGTTCTCAAAAATCACCGCGTTGATTATCGGCGGATTTCCCAGTATTTTCATGCTGGGTATGTTCACCAGGCGCGCCAACACCATTGGTGTAGTAGCTGGCTACATATTCTCCATGCTGGCGGTTTACCTGGTAATGGACCGGACGGATATCAACTTTGTTTATTACCCGGCGGTGGCATTGGCTTCCAGTTTTGCAGTAGGTTATCTGGTCAGCTTCTTCACCGGGGGAAGCAGAAAAAATCTTGATAATCTTACTGTCTTTACGGCAAAGGAGACAGCTGAAAATCCTGAAAGTATTTAAATTAAGTTAAATTTCAATATATCAAATGTTTCAGAAAAAATTTCAAAGACAGGAGCAAAACATGAAAAAGAATTTCACCTTGATCGAATTGCTCGTGGTTGTGGCCATCATCGGCATTCTGGCATCTCTGCTGCTGCCGAGTCTGAACAAAGCCCGTGAAAGGGCCCGTATGGCTATGTGTATAAGCAATATGAAACAGATTGCCGCCGCTACACTCACTTACACCAATGATCACAACAATCTGCCGCCATTATGCAATATTTGCAAAAGCTGGAATGACAAAGGCAGTCATGATCTTGAGAGCAACCGCAACTCAAAACATATAACCTTCATCCGCGCGCTGCAGGGCCCGTATTTATCCAACCATAATGTGTGGACGTGCCCCAGCGACGCATCTCTCCGGGAGAAGAACTACGTCAACCGGATGTATTCACTCAAGGGAGAAGATCTGAGAGGAACCTTGTCATACGCCCCGAACAGTTCAAATACTGATTATGATCAAATCATGGCCAGCGGGGATTTGCAGGCAAAAAATATGTTCGGCTGTGCCTGGAGTCAGAAAATGTCACGGGTGGCCGGGGATACTTTTCTCTACGCCGATGCCATGATTGCCTCGGTGAGATTTGCATTGTGGCCGAACTGGGGAGCTGGCAGCAGGAATTTCAATATCTGGCGTGACCGGGACAATTATGGTGGCATTCCCTCTGTAAAATATACCGGCAGACACAATGACCGTCAGATCTGGGGTAAACAGCCGTTTTCACTTGCCGACGGTTCAGTTCAGATGCTTACTGCGGCAGACAGCAAGGATAAACTTGCGGACAGCAAGCGGGGAGATTTCCCGCTGTACGGCAACTATAAAGGCCGCTGGTCGGCTACCGCCAATGACTGATGTAAACTGATTGAATATTTAGGAAGCTGATTATGTTCAACAAAAAATTATTTGCCGCATCCGGCGCACTGTTTATACTGCTGGAAACTCTTTCCGGAGCAGAGAGCACTGCGAAACCTTATATTGACATTTATGCTAAACGACTGGAGAAAACTCAGAAGTTTCTGGCTTCACCCAAGGCCGCCCGGCCCCGCCGTGAAGACCCCCGTTCGGAAGCACCGTCAGCGATAACTCAGAGTTTGATGGCTTACACCTATGGGAAAGCGACCAATAAACAGGAATATATTGACCTTGGTGTACAGCTCTATGATCTTATGCAGGAGATGAACCCCAAATTCACCCGGGGCAGTGATTTTCATTACACCCGCCCCTGGGCGATAATGACCGTACAGCTGAATAAAGACGGCAAACTTACCGGCAAACGCCGGGAGATCGCGAAAAGGCAGGCAGAAGATTTTCTTAAAGAGTTTGTGAAAAACTACCGTCCGGGAGTTATTATGGGGGCAACTCCATGGGAGGAAGCGATGTTTGATCACAATATTCATCAGGCGAGCATGACCACCGCATTGGCCTCCGCTCTGGTATTCCCGGAATTGGAAAATGCCGCCGCGGCGAAAAAGATTGTTCAAACCTTTATTGACCGGGTGGTGAAAACCGGGGATCTCAATGAAGATGCCACCAATTATTCGCCGCTGGGCTTCTGCTTTTTCTATGATCTCCTGAAACTGGCAGGCCGGGAAAAGGAGCTCGCCTCCAATCCCAATTTTAAAAACCAGATTCAACGCTGGAGTAACTTTGCCTCGCCCAATCTGTTTTTTGCCGAAGTCGGCGACAGTTACTTCAAGCATGATATGCTGCCGACTGATGTACTGGTAATGCTGGAAGTCGGGGCAAGAGCTTTCAATGAACCGGCCTTTGCCGTCCGTGCCGCTGAACTTATGAAGCTGGCCAATGTAAATGAAGGAGATGACATGCTCTCCCGCGGCTTTGAACTTATGAACATTGCGCCGTATCAATATGATGAAAAACAGGCGGCGGCAAAACCGCTTTCAGAAATAACCCATCGTGCCCGTTTTGATCAGCCGGGGAAAAATATTTATGATAAACTTATTCTCCGCACCGGAAACAATCCCGGCGATGCCATGATGATGATAAATCTCTATTCTGACGGCAGTCACGCTCATTTCTACCGCCGTCCGGCAGTCATTTATTATGAAGCCGGCGGAATGCCGCTGTTCCACGGTCTGGGACGCCGCGGCACTACCGGAGGTAATTGCGGCAACGTATTCTTCCTTACCGAGTCGCCGGAAATATTCCCGGGACACATGCAGGAAGGAATCTGGAACACCATGACCATATCGGTAAAAAATCTGAAAGCCGGCAAAACCGATGGCATGCATCAGTTCTTGAAATCGCTGGATTTCCGTACTTTCCAGCAACCGAAGTGCGAATTTGTCGTTTTTGACAATCTCCGGCTGGAGGGGAAAAAAGGAATTAAAATGATTGATGACTTTGATAGTCCGGATCTTTGGAGCAACTACACCCGCCGTTACCCGATTGAAACGGTGGAGGGAAAGGACGGCAAGGGCAAAGCCCAGAAGGTAACCTGGAATAAGTTCAAAGCTCAGGTTATCAACCGTATGCTTCCGAAAAACTGGGTCAATGCCACGGTAAATGAAAAAGACTACGAATTTGTCAAGTTTGATTTCCGCTACCAGGGGCAGGCCCCGATGGTCAACCTCCGCGGCTGGTGCGAAAACTGGATGGATCTGGGAACCCGTCCGCTGACCTGCAATGTTACTTCTGCAAAAACTGAACAGCTCAATGACGGAGCTTACGGCCGGGCGGATTTTTCTGACTACATGGAACAGGGCAACGCCCTTTCCCGCCGTTTCGCGCTGGGCAATGATGGGGTATTTACCATGGTTGACCTCTACACTCCGGGATCTTCAAGCAAACTGAAAACAGCAGGACAGCTCTGGCAGCTTTACACGCTTAAGGAAAAAGGCCGCGACTTCTTTGCCGCCTCCAGTGACGGAGCATTCCGCCAGATGGACAATGCCAAGCGTCCGGAACGCCGGATGCTGGTAAAATATTTCCTGCCGGACGGCGCAGAAGCCGGAGTAATGGAAGTTTCCCCCAGCGGCATGCATGCTTATGCGCTCAAAAACGGCAGAACTCAGCGATACACCAAATTTTATACCACCTACTCCAGAATTCCGGTAAAAGACGGTCAGAGCCTTACTCTTGCCCAGGTCGTCTATCCGTTGAAAGACACGGATGATGCAGAAAAAATCGCCTCGCAGATTGTCTTTGACAAAGTTGCTGACGGTACGGCGGCGGTAAGTTACCCCTCGCCGATCGACGGAAAAAAGGTTACGCTGAAAATTGACGGCAATACCGCTGCATTCAGCCATTAAGTCACCCCGAAACGGCAGGTACTGAAAAATGAAAAAAATATTTTGTGCCGCTTTACTTTCCGGTATTGCCGGGATACTGTGCGCCGGGGAATTAATTTTCTCCGGCACCCCCGTGAAAATAGAATTTGCCGACCGGATCAAATTTCCGGTTTACGCCTGGCCGGAAACCCTGTTATCCTATCCGGTAAAATTTGCCGGAGACTCCGACTTGAGCAAACTTGTTCTCCTCAATCAGGATAACAGACAAATTCCCGTTCAATGGGAGAAAACCGGGGAAAATTCTGCAACCTTGTATTTCATGTCCGATCTGCCCTCCGGGGCGGTTCGGACTTTTACGCTTCAACCCGGTGAGCCGGAAAAGTTTCCCGCTCCGGAAATGCTGTCCGCAGAATTGCCGGAATCTCAGAAATTTTCCACTCCAGTTCATCAGGCCCCGGGACCGTTTTCCATGCTGAAGAAGCCGGGCGAAACAAAAGGTTTCGGTGTAAGCACTCTTTCCAGCCCAAAACTGAGTATAACCTCAGTGGAGAGTAAAATTACCGCCTCCGGCCCGCTGTTCAAAACGGCGGAGGTAAATTACACCTTTTCCA
>CASECL010000005.1 GCA_949286445.1 uncultured bacterium
GTTGAGCATGGCATTGAGCAAGGTGCCGTTTACCAGCACATCCGCCATGTCATAACGCTCTTCAAGCAGGGGGCGGGCGACAGTCCATTCCGTTTCCGGACTGCCGTCGCCGCCCTGACGGTACCAGACATTCCACTCATCCAGACTGAGCATGATTTTACGGTCTATTTTCTTTATTGCGGCGGCGGCGTCGCAGAGTGTTGCGGCCTGACGGATGTACTTTTCCAGCACATCGCCGGAAGCGAGGAAGCGCGCCATATCCCTGCGGCGGTTTTCAAAATAGATGTGGAGCGAAACGTAATCAATATATTCTGCCGCATGTTTCAGCGTTTCCAGCTCCCAGGTGCCGAAGGTATCCATGAAAAGTGAAGACGATCCGCACAAAGTAAGTTCAATTGAATTATCCACCAGTTTCATTGCTTTTGCGGTTTCTGCGGCAAGTTTGCCGTATTCTTCCGCCGTTTTGTGTCCGACCTGCCACGGGCCGTCCATTTCGTTGCCCAGACACCAGTATTTTACCTTGTGGGGTTCATCCGAACCATTGGCCTTTCTCAAGTCACTGTAATAAGTTCCGCCGGGGAAATTGCAGTATTCCACCAGATTTCTTGCCGCTTCCACCCCGCGGGTACCCAGATTTACCGCCAGCATCGGCTCGGTTCCGGCGGCCCGGCACCAGCGGATGAATTCATCCGTGCCGAAAGTATTCGGCTCAATGGCTTTCCAGGCCAGATCCGGACGGACCGGACGTTTTTCCTTCGGGCCGACACCGTCCTCCCAATTGTAGCTGGAAACAAAATTACCGCCGGGATAACGGGTCAGCGGCATATCCAGTTCTCTGACCAATTCAATCACATCCTGCCGGAAACCGTTTTCGTCGGCAGATGGATGGGAGGGATCGTAAATCCCCTCGTAAACCGCCCGTCCCAAGTGTTCAATAAAACCGCTGAAAATCCGCCGGTCAATTTCGCCTGCCGCAAATCTGGAATCAACTGTAACTTTGGCTTTCATCATAATTTAATAACCCCCTGATTTATTTTTCCCGGCTCTGCCGGAGTATTTTTGATTTTAATTTTTCTGCATTTATATTATACCCTTATCATGGCATTAAACAATTCAGAAATTACTTTTTATCGCATTAAAATTACTTTTTTCTGCCATACTGCGCTGGAAAATATCTTTTTCTGCATTTAGATTACCTCCGGAATTAAAACCGGTTGTCCGCCGATCAGAGGAATACATTGAAATTATGACCTGCAATGACAATATTTTGATTATACCGCCGGAGTCAAAAGAACGCTTCTGTCTTTACGGCAGTGAACGGCTGCTTGAAAGTATTCTGCTGGCCGGCATCAGTGATTATCTTGCCCCCGGATATCTGGTGCGCAGGATCAATCCGGAACACAACACCCTGCTCCTGTGCCGGGGTGGAAAATTATTTTTCCGCAACCGCAGAATGTCAGGCAAACTACATCCCGGAGAGACGCTGTTTCTGCCTTCCGGAGAACTGCAGGAATACTTCTGCCGGGAACCAAGCACCATGAGCTGGTTTCATTTTTCTGCTGAAAATGGTTTTCATTTTTCCCGGACTGCTTTTCATCGCCGCAGCCGTTCCGGTGATGAACTACATCACCTGCTGGAACTGATTATTGCACTGGAAAACGCCGGACGCGCCGGGCGGCGTTACGGTGCGAATACCGGATCTATCGCCGTACATCTGGGGGAATTATTGAAAAAGTATTTATCCGGAGAATTAAACGCCGATGGCGACTTTTTCGCCCCCCTGCGGAAATACGGAAAACTGGATCAGGTGTTTGAACGGGCGGCCGGAGAACCGGACAAAAACTGGACGGCAGAGAAACTGGCCCGGAGTGCCGGGCTTTCCATCTCCCGGTTTTTCGTTCTGTGCAATGAGTTATACCATGATACGCCTATGGGGAAACTGCGCGCCATCCGGCTGGAACACGGACAGCGTCTGCTTATATCCACCAATCTTGATCTGGAGGCGATTGCCGCCGCCACCGGATACAGTTCCGGCGGAGCGTTTGCCAACGCTTTCCGGAAACATTTTAAATTAAGCCCCAGATCATTCCGGAAAAAAATGCGCTGAAAAGGCGGAATTTGTATTCCATAAACAGAAAACACTTCCGCCCTGCTCCGGTTCTGAGATAAAAAAGCGCCCGCAGCATATTTCAAATACTGCGGACGTTTCCTTTTATTTCAAACGCTGGAATGTTCCAATACTACGAAATCCTTTTCCTGCGGATATTTCCCAGAATTACCGCCAGCAGGGCCACGGCAATAATAATGACAATTATCTTCATTGCCGCCCGGTTATCTCCCTCCGGAAGCGGTTCCGGAGTTTGTTCCTTCAGTTTCTGTCCGGATAAGGTTTCATCTATTTCCTTTTGTTTAGCCGCCTGTTCCTGCCTGACGCGCAAAGCTTTATCCACCTGACGCTGAAATGCTTCCTTCAGTTCAGGATCTTTCAGTACATCACTGATCATCTGCTGAAGTTTGGCATTCGGCACCGGAGGCAGATCAAATTTGTCCATCAGTTCAACGTGGGTGCGGGCAATTTTTTCCACCGTTTCAGCATCAGCTTTCCAGTAATTTTTCCGCACCGCCTCCAGCATAACGCCGGTCATTTCCTGCAGGGCGGCCGGGTTGAAGTCTTCAAAATATTTACGGATATTCAAATTGAGTTTATCATCCACATAGACATCTTTGTACTTCTCCCAGAGGTGGTCTTCCAGCATATCCGGCTTCATCACCTCCCAGCCCAGGGTATTGCGGAATACTTCAGCAAAACTTCCGGTGGCTGCCGCACCCTCTTTCATCATTTCTTTGATGTATTTGGGATTGAGCACTGTACTGCGGGCTTCGGACATGGCCGCTTCACCAGCCTCCTGAATTCTGGCCCGGCCGGGGGTTCTCAGGTCGTTGAAATAAGCCCGTGGGTCAGTGCCGTTGACATGTCTTGCCGCCAGGCTCAGTCCGCCGGTGAACTCATACACATGATCCAGACTTAACGGCCCCCAGCTGTTGGAAGAACGGGATTGAACCACAGTATCAGTATTTTTCACTGCCGCGGCAAATGCTCCGGGAACATGACGCCCCCAATTGCCTTCCGAGTAAATGGTGCTCATATTCTGCAGATAAACCCTGGCTACCTCACCGTCATTCTCCCATTCTCCGGTCCGCTGGGCCATGCCGGTAATGCCGGTGCCGAAACTGCCGTTGTTGCCGCCGAA
>CASECL010000006.1 GCA_949286445.1 uncultured bacterium
CGGTAAATAAATTCCTCAGCCACAGGAGCAAAAACCAATGCCAGAACACAGCATAAAAAACATTCAAAATTGCTCCCGTCAATAATTGACAGGGAAATATCCTGCAGTTCTTCAAAGGAAATACCCAGATATTTCAATACGCCGTAATTTATGTACTCAAGTACAAACACCCCCAGCGTAAAAAACATAAATCCGGCATTGACCAGCCGCCAATCCTCCCGGTTAAGACGCCACTGCGCCCTTTTTTCCTCCCGGGAAATCCTGCCGTCCATGATCAAAGCCGCAAAAAACTGCAGCACCAGCAGCACCATGGACAACAGCAACAGCATCGGAAAACTGCGGAAAATAAAAAACGCCACCCCGGAAGCCAATTGAAAAATTATCCACAGCCCGACAATAATCACCATAAAAAGCACCCGGCGGCGCAGACCGGGCAGTGCCGGAATATTATCCAGCGGAAAAAACGGAGATTTAAGAAAAGATTTATCCATTTGATATTCCAAAACAGAAACTGCCGCCGTAACTCAAGCTGACAGCAATTTCAAATATTAAAAATAATCCAGTATCAGTAAGTATTCTCCCGGCGGGGCGAAAGATAAAATTTCTCACCGGTCATCTTTCAAATTCAGCACAAAAGCCGCACTGGTTATCGACCATGCCCGGTCAAAATCCATATTTTTACCTTTTCTCAGCCCGCCCCAGCTGTCGGTATAGATGATCTGTTTCTTTTCCGGTTCAATGCCGTTGATAATCCGCATGTGCTGAATGTAGCCGATTTCCGGATCAACTCCCAAATTTATCCATGCCACCGGCACACCGTCGCGCAATGAATTTTCCACATCGTGGAAAAAATCCTCTTTTTTTCTTTTATCCCGGTTCCGCGAGGCGACAAAAGACTCCTGATCCATCGCCTTGAACATATCAGATACATTGAGCATTCTGGCCCGGCCGACCCGCTGGATGAAATCACCCATTTTAACAATTCTGGCCTTTTTTCTGCGCGCTTCGGAGTTGTAATCATTGAGAAGACGGTTAAGTCCGTCAACATCGGCAAGATCTTTGTTGCGGTAAAGCAGTTTCATACGCACATTCAGTCTCGGCGCGGCACTCTTCAACTCGGAAAGTATGGTCTCAATATCGGTTCCGGCGTAAGCATCCGTGCCGGCCAGGTTGGCAATAATGTGCTGATCCGCATCACTGCCGTAATAATTCATTATTCTGGCCACCACTGCGGCCACACAGTACCCCTTTGCACCCTGATTAACCATGGGTATATCCAGCCAGATACCGCCGGAGGGAGTTTTCTGCACCTTCTTTTTCAGCTCCTCCGGGGATATTTCCGCATCAATGGAGAGTTTCAGATTTTTCGCTTCCCCCGGAGGAAGAAACGTCACACTGAGAAATTCCGCCCGGTCGCCGTTCCGGCTCCATTTCAGTTGCGCGGACCCATTCTCATTCTGCCATAGTATCGATTCTATTCTGGTACCGGCAAGCATGGCGGACTCTTTTTTCCCCCGTTCTCCGGCAAAGCGGTCGAGTTCACCGGATATTTTTTTCACCAGGTCATTCAAACTGCGCGCACTCATATTTCCGGAGTCGCCGCGGTTGTAAACGGAGATTTCCACTCCGGACAGATTTCCGGTTTTGAAAAGCAGACTCATCTCATCCGGCTGAGTGCCGAAAAAGGAGTGTTTGACCTTGGTAAAAGCAGAATAATAATGCAGTTTATCACCGCCCCCGCTGCTGGCGGACAATGCGCGGGGCAGCTGCTTAATCCAGAAAAAACGGTTTGTCTTCCACAAATTATTCCAGTTTTTCTCTATGATCTTACCTGCGTCAGCTCCGGAAACCGCCGCTGAAACAGCAAGAAAAACTGAAAACAAAAGTATCCGGCACATCCGGTAAAATCGGCGGCAAATCATCCGCGTCCCCCTTTCCTGTTGCAGAATTCAAGATCCATGTCGTGCCTGTCTCCTGACGCCGCTGACACACGCTGCAATTTCCGGGGTAAACGTTCAATTTTTCCCGTTTCCCGGTTAATATGCCGCGGCCGGAAAACGGCAATTATTCCAATATGCCCTTGGTGGATAATGCCCCCTCAATTCTGGGATCAATGGATACTGCCGTATCCAGAGCTTTGGCAAAGGCTTTGAATATGGCTTCAAAAACGTGATGCGTTTCTTCGCCTGCCAGCATATTGATATGCAAATTCATACCGCATTTAACCGCCAGGGCCTGAAAGAATTCATGGAAAAGCCGCGCATCAATATCCCCCACCCGGTCTGCCGGCGGATTTACCTTATAAACCAGATACGGCCGCCCGGAAAGATCCAGAGCCAGCTGAATCAATGCTTCATCCATCGGCAGAAGAAAACTTCCGTAACGCCGGATGCCGTGTTTCTCACCGAGAGCCAGAGAGATCGCGCTGCCCAATGTCAGCCCGAGATCCTCCATGGTATGGTGGTAATCCACTTCCAAATCGCCTTTTGCCTGTACTTCAAGATCAAAAAAACCGTGCCGGGCAAAAAGCGTAAGCATGTGATCCATAAAGCCGATCCCGGTATCAATCCGGGATTTGCCGCTGCCGTCAAGTTCAATTTTTACATAAATATCCGTTTCTCCGGTACGGCGGGTAATTTCAGCATTGCGCATGATAATATTCTTTCCTGTTTAATCCAGACTTCTTGCTGAAATATAGCACCGCGGGAATACTTTGTCAAATTTTTCCGCCGGAAACCGCCTTATCCGGTTTTGCCGGTTTACCCGGAGCTTTGGCAGGAGGTGCTTTTTTCGCGCCTTTATTAACTTTTGCCGCCGCCCGTTTCGCCGGACGGGGACAGAACACCATAAAGTCACCCGCCGGCAGTAAATGCATATAGGCAAAGGCCTGCATATATTCATCTGCTGCCACCACCTTTCCCGTCACGGTTTTCCCGTCCGGCAGAACTCCTTCCGCCCGGATATCCAGCGGGAAAACCAGAGCCGGATTTTTCCGTGTGACCTTACCTGACAAAATCATTTCGCCATCTGTTTTCCCCGCCGGAATTCCGCCGGAAACATTGATGTCTTCCGTACCGGAGGAAAATTTTATTTCCCCGTCAAATCCGTCATGCCGTTCCACCGCCACAGAATATTTTTTCTGCGCTCTGCCAATGGGCATAAAGGCGGATTTCCGGGTAAACACGGTAAATCCGGGACGGGGTCTTCCCAGCCGGAGGTAATAAGCGTAATCCCGTCCGCCAAGTGAATGGCGTTCACTTAAAAATACCCGGTAGATACCGTCTGCCGGAAGTTTCACCCGGATATATGAATCAGTATGCTGAATGATTTCCCCCACGTTGCAGGACCTGGCCCGGTCGTCATTTTCCGCCAGAAGTCTGCCGTCCGGACCGTAAAGCTTCAATACCGTATCTGCCGGTGAATTACAGCATCTGGCGGCAGTCTCCAGCACTACTTCCTCATTTTTACGGCCGGAAAAATTGAATATTTCCTCTTTTCCCGGGGCGAAAATACCTTTTATCACATATTCTTCTCCGGCATCCAGTGTCAGTATGTTCACCTCCGTTGCTTTCAGCAACGGGATATCGCCGGCAAAAGGGTGGGGATAAAACGGATGAACCTTTTCCCCTTCGCCGCATTCCAGACGGTAAACGAAATCTTCCCTGCCCCGGTAAATAGCATCCCGGACCACCAGGGTGTAAGCTCCGCTCTTTTCCGGAACAAAACGCATTACCGGATCCGGATTGAAGTATTCATCATCCGCCAGCATAACCATTTTCCCCTCCGGGTCATAAAGCGAAAGCACAATCTGAAAATGCCCCGGCACTGCGTCTCCGATAAAGGGCTGGAGTTTCCGTGCCGTTGCGGCAATGTAATATTTTCTGCCTTTCTCCAGATGCAAAGTGTAACTGTCGCTTTCTCCCGGCATAATCTGACCATCCAGCACCGCCGGGAATTTTTTTATCTCCGGGCGTTCCGGCTGTTTCCGGAAAGGCGGCACATAACCGCCGTCATCGAAGTGATCTGCCGTATCAACGTAAAAGAGTTTTGGCGCAGAAACGCCACTGCTGTAATTGCGGATATTGCGCGCACCGGGTTCGGCATCCGGGGCGATATCCAATTCCACAACCATCATCTGACGGAGAGAGGGATTATCCTGCAATGCATTGCGTCTGACATACATGCTTTTTAACGACATCACCCGGGCAAGATCATCCATTTTGCCAAGCATATCTACCGCCTTGCATTTCCGCCAGTCCTGACGTTCTTTTTCCGGCGGCAGCGGCGGCGGAGTCATATCGCCTTTCTCTATTTTTTCAAGCCATTCTTCCACATATTTTCGCTGACTTTTGCCCAGGTTGTTCATCGGGTAAACCGGATGAACCGCCGCAATTTTAACTCCATCGCCGTCAATATGAAAACCATTGGCACGGAGATACTGCCCGCCAACCAGAACTTTCACCCGAGTCCCCTGTTTTCCGCCGCAGGGATAGAGATACCCGATATAGGGATCAGCGGCAGAAAGGACTCCGGCAATAGAAAACAATACTGTTGTCAGCAACAAAACTTTCTTCATTTTTTCACCTCTCCGGCATTATTTTTCCCGCCCGCTTTTATTGCCGCGATGGCTTCCGGGGTGTAAATTTCTCTCAACCTGCCCTCTTTGCTTTCCGGCGGCAGTACCGGAGTTTTCAAATTGACCGGATTGGGCAGTTGACCATCCGGGTCGATGCCGCAAAGTTCATAAATACTTCCCAGCAGATCCTGGGGAGCCACCGGTCTGGAAACCACGCTTCCGGCCACGGCATCGGATACACCAACCACCTTTCCGCCCTGAAAACCACCGCCTGCCACCATGGCGGAAAAACAGTTGGAATAATGGTTGCGGCCGCCGTTCCATGGTGCTTCCCAGTCAATTTTCGGAGTGCGCCCGAATTCTCCTGTCCACAGAACAATGGTGCTGTCCAGGAGTTTTCGTTCCGCCAGATCTGAAAGCAGAGCGGCCACTGCCTGATCCATTTCCGCCGTCTTCTGACGCATGGTTTCAAAATGCTTTTTGTGAGAATCCCAGCCCTGGGCATTGATGGTTATGTAAGGCACTCCGGCCTCCACCAGACGCCGGGCCACCAGGCAGGAACGGGCAAAGGAACTTTTGCCGTAACGCTCCAGCGTTTCCGGTTTTTCCTGCGAAAGATCAAATACTTTGGCGGCATCGCCGAAAATTATTCTTTTCGCCTCTTTCCCCGCCTGTTCAAATTCACCGGCAAAGGAAGCTCCCGATGCTTTGCCCAGCTGAGAAAAGTTATCTATTTTATCCAATATTTGAAATCTTCTCTGATTTTCTTCATCACTCAAGCCGCCGGGAGGAGTGATGGAATCCACCGTGAAACGCGGAAGCGCGGGATTGCCCCCGGTAACCAGCGGAGCGTAACGCTCGCCCAGAAAACCGGTTTCCGAAAAACGTCCCTTGGGCACGGTTAAAATAATATAAGGCGGCAGATCACCGCGGTAATCTTTGCTTTTGAACATGCTTATCACTGCACCAATGGCAGGATAAACCCGTCCGCCTCCCGGTTCGCGGCCGGTCTGCATAAGATAGGTTGCCGTCTCATGTCCCCGGTGGGGATGGGTCATGGTGCGGATGACTGAAAATTTATCCGCCTGCTGAGCCAGTTTGGGCAGGAGTTCACTTATCTCCATACCGGGGACATTGGTTTTGATCGCCTTGAGACCGTTGTTGTAATCTTTTCCTGCGTCCGGTTTCGGGTCAAAGGTTTCCAGCTGGGAGGGGCCGCCCCATATCCAGATTTCGATCACGCTTTTAGCCGGATATGCCGCCGCCTGAAAGAGCGGCAGAGCCAGCAATGCTGTTATAAAAATTGTCTTTTTCATTATTCCGCCTCGCTTCAGTGCTGGTAAATAAATTCTGATGAATTGATCAACGCCCAAACTATGTCATTGAAAAAACGCCATTGCGCCCTGCCCCGGAGTTTTTTCCACTCGTCCAGCAGAAACTTTTTTTCCTCCGCCGTAGCCGGACGGGAGTAACAGAGTAAATACAGAGTATTTAATTTTTCCGCATTCTTTTTCCCTTTGAATTCCGGTCTGCGCCCCACCATCAAAGTTCGCTTGTAAAGTTCTCCGGAGTTGAAAAGGTACTGCCGCTGTTTGGCAGTGATCGAGTTATTGCGTTCCTCCAGCAGTCCGGAATCCCGCGCCGGGCGGCCGAAAAGCAGCAGAAAAGCGTTGGATACCGAGCCGTCTTCCAGCAGTACGGTCCGGCCATCCGGCGGAAAGTAGCTGAAAGGTTCCGGTATTACGCTGGAATAGTTCCGTTTTGCACCGGAAAGGTCACAAATCATATCATCCAGCACTTCACCGGGGATGCGCCGGACGGTGAATACGGCAAAATGCTGTTCCGCTTCCGCCCGTTCCTCCGGTTTTCCGGATAAGGAGCTTGCGCGGTAGGCACTGGTCAAAGCCATTTCACGGAGCAGTTTTCTCAAATCGTAACCGTTTACAGCAAAGTATGAGGCCAAATACTCCAGCAGTTCCGGATTGGCAGGTGTGTTATCAGGCGAAAGGTCATCCGCCGGTTCAACAATGCCCCGGCCGAAGAGACTCTGCCACATCCGGTTGACCATGGCCCGGCAGAAAATCGGATTGTAAAATTCAAAGAGATAACGCTGGAAAACTTCTCCCGGCAGTTCACCTTTCCGGCCTTTGACCACCCGGCCGGGGAAAAAGAAATATTCATCTTTTTCCAGCGGCAGCTGATAAACAATTTCCTCTTTCCACTCCATGGTGGATTTGAATTTTATCCGGGAGAAGAGCGAAGCCAGCGACTTTTTCTCCTGTTCCGGGAGTTTGTCGTACCGCAATCCCAGCAAAGTCAGCGCGGCCGCTCCGGCAATCCCCTCCCCGGTTTTATTGGCGCAGGCACGGTAGAAATTTACTTCCGGAACCCGGAAATTACTCCCCCGGGATAACAAGAGAGAAGATACAAATTCTTTCACCGACTCATTTCCAGTCAGAAATGCGCGTATCCGGGCGGAATAAGCCTGTACTGCATTGGGCCAGAGATTGATGGGAAACTCGGACTTCACCCGCAATGCATCCCCCAGCAGCATACTGCGGTAATTGACAAAATCTTCCGATGATAGAAGTTTTTCAAGGAGTTTTTCATACTTATCTTCTGATTTATCCGCCAGATAGCTTTCCGTTTCCTCCAGCGTGGGAAGCCGCCCGGCAAAGTCCAGGTAAACCCGCCGCAGCAGTACCGGGTCGGAGGCTTCCGGCGGAACAGGAAGATTACAGCGTTTCCAGTCGGCAAAAAGCAATTTATCCAATTGAGTACGGCATTTTACCGGAGCGGCTTTTTCATAAACCAGAGCGGCTTGGTTTTCATTTTTATCCGCCGCCATACCCGGACTGAAAACAACAGAACACAGCAAAAGTAATATTGCCATCGGTATCCGGTTCATTTTAATTTCCTCGTGTTTTTTAGGGTATTTCAAATTTATCATCTGCTGCTCAATATAAATGAAGCCGCACGCTTTTTCAAGGCGGCAAATTCCGGCAAAGTCAACTGCTGGCTTCTATAACAACGGGCAGACTCCGGTTTTTCCGATGTTTCCACTTTTACGCTGTCTGCTCCGGATGCCGGCGATGCCAGGATCGGCGGACAGAAATTCCTCCGCAGTACTCGCAAAACCCCGTTTCAGCAGCACCGGGTTACC
>CASECL010000007.1 GCA_949286445.1 uncultured bacterium
AGCCGTTGATGCCGGTATTCGGCTTGACCGTTTTCTGGCCGGCAAACTGCCGGATTATTCCCGCAGTCTGCTGCAGAAATTCATCACTTCAGGATTGGTGGCGGTGGATGGGAAAAGTGTTGTCCAGCCGCGTTTTTCGCTCCGTGAAGGCATGGTTGTCCAAATGGATCTTCCGGAAGAAAAAACATCGGATGAGGAACTCGTTCCGGAAGATTTTGAGTTTGAAATACTCTTTGAGAACGACGACTTTATTATTATTAACAAACCCCCCGGTGTGGTGGTGCACCCCGGAGCGGGGGTAAAATCCGGGACGGTGGCAAATGCGCTGATAAGCCGTTATCCGGAGCTGGGAATGGAATTGGAGGCGGGTGATCTCCGTCCTGGAATCGTTCACCGTCTGGATAAAGACACCTCCGGCTGTCTGGTGGCGGCCAAGACTCTGGCGGCACAACGGAATTTGGCGGGCATGTTTGCGGAACATCAGGTAAAGAAAATTTACCTGTCATTGCTCTACGGTCATTTCGACCGTAAAAAAGGCGAAATAGATAACTTTATCGGCCGTCATCCGGTAGACCGGCAGAAGATGGCGGTGCTGCCTGACGGAAGACGGGGGAAACGGGCAGTAACCCATTACAAGATAGTAAAAACCGGTTACATCGGCAAAGTTCCGGTAAGTTTGGCGGAGATAGAACTTCTGACCGGGCGGACGCATCAGATCCGGGTGCATATGAGCAACCTTAATCACCCGGTGCTGGGCGACTTGACTTATGGCCGAAACCGTGTTATGTTAAGTGAGGCACCCCGACAATTGCTGCATGCCTGGCGTTTGACGATTGCCGGAGTTGAGGTAAAAGCTCCGGTGCCGGAGGACTTTCAGGCCGCGCTGGATGCCATGACTCCGGATATGGCGGATAGATAGTGTGAGTGAGAAAATGACAATCAGAAATCTGGCTTTACTGACTCCTTCCGGTTTTGTCCGGGACGGAGCGGCGGAGGAATGGCGGGATTTTCTGGAAAGCTGCGGGTACAGAGTAAAACTTATGCCCCATATTAACTGCTATGCAGACAGTGATTATACTGCCGGCAGTGCAGAGCTGCGGGCAGCGGATGTTAATGCGGCACTGCAGGATGAAAAAATTGACGCCATCTGGTGCGTCCGGGGCGGATACGGGTCTGCGCAGATATTGGATTTAATCGACTGGGAAACATTCCGTGAGCGCAGAAACTTTCCGGTTATCGGGTACAGTGATGTCAGCGCGCTGCATTTGGCCATGTTGAAGATGGGGGCCGGGCTTCCGGTGGCGGCTCCAATGGCCGCGCGGCTGAAGGAAGCCTGCAATAACCGGATGACGGCCGCGGAAATAAATAAATTATGGCGTTTGCCAGTCCGGGAAGAACGGGTGCTGGCGGCGTCTAATCTCACGGTGGCGGCCAGTTTGTGCGGTACCGGTTATCTGCCGGATTTATCCGGGATGACACTGGTGCTGGAGGACGTGGGGGAGGCGGCATACCGTTTGGATCGCTGCTTTACCCAGTTGCAGATGAATGGTTTCTTCCGGGGGATAAAGAGATTGTATTTCGGATATTTTACCGGTTGCCCGGGGTATGGTGAGGTGTTGAACCGGTGGCGGAAAACACTTGGAGTTGAGGCAATAAGAGTGGCGTATGGACATGAATTACCTTTCCGCTGTTTGAGGGCGGATTGGGATATTGAGGAACAGAGAGGCAGAGGAAAATGAAGAAGATTTTGGCTGGATTGCTGATTGCCATGCTGGGATTGCCGTCGTGGGCGGCCGGGATTAAAGTGGCGGTGATCGACATGGAAAATGTTTTCAAAAATTACTATAAAAGCAAGATTGCCGAGGAGTCAATCCGCGCGCAGGCTGAAATATACCGCAATTACCTGCTTAAGCTCAATACAGACAGCAAGAAATTGGAAGAGGAATTCAAAGTAGCCCGTGATGCCGCCCAGAATATTGCACTCTCCGGCAAAGAGCGCAGTGAAGCAGAGGCCAAAGCGGAACGGCTGGAACGGGAAATCAAGGCGAAAGCTACTGAACAGGAACAGTATGCGCTGGAAAAAAATAAACAGATGAAAGAGCTTGAATTGGCCAAGCGGTCGGAGATTATGGATGATATCAACCGTGAGGTCAAGAAACGGGCTTTGTCCGAGGGGTATGATCTGGTGCTTGATACCTCCGGCAAGACCTTGAATGCGATAAGTCCGGTAGTTTACTTCCGGGATACCATAGATCTTACTTCGGTGGTTCTGACCGAACTGAATCGTACTGATAAAGTGAAACATAAGGAGGAATAATTATGTCTGTTACTGCATCGCAAATTGCTGAATTGGTCAAGGGAAAACTTATTGGCGACGGTTCAGTTGTGGTTAATGGAGTGGCGTCATTGAAGGACGCGAAGCCGGATCAGGCGTCATTTGTCGGAAACAAACGTTACACCCATGTTTTGGACGAATCCAAGGCCAAAGTGGTTCTGATCTGCAAAGATATGGAGAATGACGATCCCCGGGGAAGAACATTTATTGTCTGTGATAATGTTGACTACGCTTTTTCCCAGGTAATTATGATTTTTGCCAAGCCGGCACCGAAACCGGTTCCCGGAGTTCACCCCTCTGCGGTGGTTGCGCCATCGGCTAAACTGGGCAAAGATGTATCCATCGGAGCTAATGCGGTAATTGAAGAAAATGCAGAAATCGGCGACGGCAGCAGCATCGGTGCCGGATGCTATATCGGACACGAAGTGAAAATCGGTGCCAAATGCACCATTTATCCGAATGTTACAATCATGTATCGCTGCATTGTGGGCAATCTCTGCATTATTCACCCCGGAGTGGTGATCGGCGGCGACGGTTTCGGCTTTGTCCCGGGACCGAATGGACTGATGAAAGTACCCCAGACGGGTATTGTCCGGATTGGCGATGATGTGGAAATCGGAGCTAATACGACGATTGACCGGGCCCGGTTTGATCAGACCTGGATCAAGGACAATGTGAAAATTGACAATCAGGTTATGGTGGCCCATAACGTGGTGGTCGGAGAAAGTTCAATTCTGGTGGCTCAGAGCGGTATTGCCGGCAGTGCCACACTTGGCCGCGGCGTAATTCTGGCAGCCAAAGCCGGTGTCAATGGACACATCACCCTGGGAGATGGTGTGCAGGTTGCCGGGACCAGCGGAGTGGCCAAGAGTGTTCCGGCTGGAGCGATTGTTCTTGGTACGCCGGCTGAAAGCCAGCGTGAATTTATGGCGCGTTATACTTTGCCGTCACGGATGGAAAAGGCTTTGGCCCGGATCAAGGCTCTGGAAGAAAAAGTGGCGGAACTTTCCAAATAAAACAATAAAAAAATATGTTTTCTGCGCGTCCATTTTGTACTGCCATTATGCTGATGCTTCCGTTGATATGGGGCGGAGCCGCGGCAGCGGAAGAAGACAATATGCCGCAGCCGGAAGATGTTCTCCGGCGGCGTGCGCTTAATGGCGAAGTGGAGGCACAGCTGGAATTGGGGCAGGAGTTTTTTCTCGGCAAAAACCGGAAAAAAAATCCTGTTCTGGCTTGTTACTATTTTAAACAAGCCTCCGACAGCGGCAGTCCGGAGGGGATGTTCAATTATGCGGTCTGCTGTGAACAGGGGCTGGGGACGGAAAAAAATCTGCCTCTGGCTTTTATGCTCTACAAACGGGCGGCGGCAAAAGGATTGGCTGCGGCGGAATTTCAGGCGGGACGTTTTCTGCTGATCGGCGTACCTGATCACCGGGATGAAGACCATGATTATCCCGGCACTCCGGCGAACCGGGAGGAGGCTGAAAAATATTTCCGTTCAGCAGCGGCAAAAAATTTTATTCCGGCAGCTAATGAACTGGCGTTGCTGGAGCTTGGTTTCAGCAGCGGCAGTGATACGGAGATAACCGGAGAAGATAAATCA
>CASECL010000008.1 GCA_949286445.1 uncultured bacterium
CACGCCTGGCCCCATTAAGCGATGGAAGCAGAAGAGAGGCAAGAATTCCAATGATCGCCACCACCACCAGCAACTCTATCAGCGTAAATTTCAAGTTATTTGACAGGAAAATCTTTTTCATTTACCGCCTCAGCGATAATAAAATTTTATATTTTTTATATTCTACAAATAAAAGTCTGCATTCCCAAACCCTTGAAATATTATACTCTAAATATTTGTGTTTGTCAAGGCTTAATTCACATAAAAGAAGATTTTTTTATTTTTTCTCCTGTTCCGCATATTATTATATTTTGTTATGAAAAACGATTTTATTATAAATGTGCTTATGCAAAAAATATTCAAAAAAATCTCAACATCAGACATAATTTTCATTATATATTATTCAGGATGACGAATGACTTAAACTGCCAAGTACAGCTTGAATTTCGTTTCCAGTAGATTTTTATCGCTCATAAGATAACATATATAAAAGTCAAGTCGGGAGTTGCAGCATTCGGAAAAACAAATCATTTATATCCCTGTACTAACTTACGCATTCTGGATGGTGCATAAAGCATTATTGCAGCGCATTACGTTTTGACGGTAAAAATTATGTCAGGCAGAATTCTTGTAAATCAGCATATTCCTCTATGAAATCTCAATGCAGGAAAAATCCCGCACCACCTATAAATTCCGGATTCGCCCTGGAAATCACTGCTGGATACAGCACATCAGCCGGAAATAAGAAGGCAATACCTTGCAACTAACCACATTATGCTCTCTTTTTACCGCAGGCGGCAGCCTCTGACGATTTTTCACTCAAATAGGGTACCCAATATTTGAAGAAACATCCATTCATATCATGCCATGATCAGGATAGACAGCATAAACGGCGGGACTCATCCAAATCAGGATTTGCCCCGCCGTCCGCATCTTTTACTTTTCCCAGGTAAACTAACGCCTCATTATCGTTCCGCCCCGCGGCATGGCCGTTGTCCCGGATGAACGGGGAACGGCACGTCCGAAATTTCCCCGGTTGTAAATAGTGTGAGTTCCGGAAGATGTATTCCAGGAAGACACATTACCGCGTTTTATGGAATTGGATGAATAAATTATCCCGGTATTGGCGTTTCCCCTTATCGTTCTGCCAGATCGACTGCCGGATGGATAAACTATTCCGGAAGACGGTCTTGACATACTTCCCGAAGAAATACTGTTCCCGGAACCCGCCGGACGATTGGCAGAAGAGAATGTTCCACTCTTATTCACGGTTACCGTGCCGGTCTTATTTATTGCCGGAGTGCCCGTCGCCGGCTTTTTACCGGTTTCGGTTGATGGCCGCGGCCTGATCTGCATACCGGGACGCGGCTGCGGCTTAACCTGCGGCTGTGGGTTGCCCTGCGGACGCAGGATATGCTGCGGTATCCGATCCGGCTTTGACGGCTTCGGCGGCCAAGGCCTCGGCGGACGGGGTTTCGGCGGACGCGGCGGTCTCGGCGGATAGCGATGCCACCACCACCATACCGGCCCCCAGCTGCCGCCGATATAATAGCCTCCATAATAATAAACGCCGTTGTCACTGCCATATATCGGAACTCCATTGTCAACATAATTGAGTCCGGAAGATAACTTTTCAGTGTCTTTACTTCCGCTTTCTGCCGCCGTTTCCGCCGACGCAGTTTCCTCTGCCGGAGTTGCCGCACTTATTTCACTGTCTTTCTCACTCTGTTCGGACAAATCCGGAGGCAGAGTTTCTTTCTGTTCATCGCCTCCTCCTGATGTCTTCTCCCGGCTGTAAGCACTGTATATTTCCAGATAATGCCCAACCAGTTCCGTCGCCCGCTTCAGACTTTCAGTAAAAACCGGAATATCTTTTTTTCCTTTGTAAACCGCTTTCAGCCCGGTCGGATAAACAAAACCGCTCCACTCGCCATCATCAGGCAGATCAACATCATCAATAATGATCACATCCGATTTTATCGGAGCTCCGTCAATTACTTTATCCACCCGCACGGCGGAACCGGTCTTTACCTGATCCAACACCGTCAAACGGATAGAACTGCGCCGGGCATAAATAGCAAAACGCAAATCTTCCAAATTGATTTCCGTCTTATCACCGGCGGCCTTTTGGCGCAACACTTTGCCAATGGCCTCAAGCCTCTGCCGTTCACTGTCGGTCAATTCAGCCACATCCAGCGACTCAAAATCTTTGAGTTTTTTATCTACTGAAGCCGCCTTCTCCGGCTGGTAATTGAAACGCTTCTGCAAATCTTCCGGCAATATGCTGAATTTCAAACCTTTGAGACAATACACTCCATCAGCATTAATATAACCTATATCAATGCCATTATCATGCACTGCCACCACAGTTACATCAGTATATACCTCGCCCTTTCTGGTCTCCAGACGGTCGAGATGTATCTGAGTTTCTCCTGCCGAAACCGTAAATCCGGAAATCAGCAAAACCGAAAGCACAACCGGAAAAAATGAAATTATCTTTTTCATTTGTACAAACCTCCTTTCCAGCGCGCAGCCTGCCATGTGCCTACTGTTTTATTTTTTCTTCCAGTTTCAATGAGACGATTTTCCAATCGCCTTTTACCTTTTTGAGCCGGCAAACCACAGTTTCTTCCGCCTCAACTTTTTCTTTATTAATGATTGTACCCTCCAATGTTCCCTCAAATACGGCAAGTGCTTCATTTCCGGCGGGAAATGACACATGAACATCCTCCGCCCCCAGCCGGACACTCTGGAAACACCCGAAATAACGCATCATATTTCCCACCAGTTCCGCCGGACCGAAACTCTCAAACACCGGAGCCTTGTTCAGGGAAATTGTCGCATCATCAGCAAACAACTTCCCAATCCCCTGAGATTTCACAGCCAGCGAAACATTGCCCTCCCCGGCACTCTTGGTACCGTATTCCGCCAGTTTTTCCGTGATCTTCACCACCGCTCTGGTGTCACTCTCCCGGAAGAAATAAACTGCAATTCCGGCAATGACCGCTGCCGCCAATAACAATATGATTATTTTTTTTGTCCGCATAAATTAAAACTCTGTTTTTCTCCGTTTTTTTGCCGTCTGTGAGTAAAAATAACTTGAAAAAAATGTATTTCAAGGGTATATTATAGAGATTTGCAGGATTTTTCACAAATATCCAATCATTCAAGGAAAAGAGGTAAAATATGGTCAAGTATCTCAACAGCATCCCGACCAAACATGCCAAGTTGGTCAAGTGGGTGGAAGAGTGGGCGGAAATCTGCCGTCCGGAAGGCGTTTACTGGTGCGACGGCTCCAAAGAAGAATATGATCGGCTCTGCAATGAACTGGTAGAAAGCAAGCTGGCTATCCGTCTCAATCCGGAAAAGCGTCCCAACAGTCTGCTGTTCCGTTCTGATCCGTCTGACGTAGCCCGGGTGGAAGCCCGTACCTATATTGCCTCCAAGACTCAGGAAGAGGCAGGTCCGACCAATAACTGGATCGACCCGGTTGAGCTCAAGAAAACCATGCTTGATCTGTACAAGAACTGCATGACCGGACGTATTATGTATGTAATTCCCTTCTCCATGGGGCCGGTAGGTTCAAAGATTGCCAAGATCGGTGTGGAAATCACCGATTCAGCGTATGTAGTCATCAATATGCACGTCATGACCCGCGTCGGTACCAAGGTGCTGGAAGTTCTGGGTGATGACGGCGAATTCGTCGAATCCATGCACAGCGTGGGTAAACCCCTTGCTCCCGGAGAAAGCGACAACGGCATCTGGCCCTGCGCCCCGATGGAAAAGAAATACATTGCTCATTTTCCGGAAACCAGACAGATCTGGTCATTCGGTTCCGGTTACGGCGGTAACGCTCTGCTGGGCAAAAAGTGCCTTGCGCTCCGTATCGCCTCTGTACAGGCCCGTGATGAAGGCTGGATGGCTGAGCACATGCTCATTCTCAAACTGACCAATCCCAAGGGTGAAGTCAAATACGTTACCGGCGCATTCCCCTCCGCCTGCGGCAAAACCAACCTCGCCATGCTTATTCCGACCATTCCTGGCTGGAAAGTCGAAACCGTCGGCGATGATATTGCCTGGATGAAATTCGGAGAAGACGGCCGTCTGTACGCCATCAATCCGGAAGCCGGATTCTTCGGTGTTGCGCCCGGAACTTCCAATAAGTCCAACCCCAACGCCATGGCTTCCTGCGCCAAGGACACCATTTTCACCAACGTCGCGCTGACTGATGACGGTGATGTCTGGTGGGAAGGCATCGGTTATGATGCCCCCGATCACCTGATCGACTGGAAGGGCAAAGACTGGAAACCCGGCCAGACCGATGCTGAAGGCAAACCGGTCAAGGCGGCGCATCCCAATGCCCGTTTCACCGCCAGAGCGTCCAACTGCCCGGCCATCGCATCCAACTGGGAAGATCCGGCTGGAGTGCCGATTTCCGCGTTCCTCTTCGGCGGACGCCGTCCCAGCACCCTGCCGCTGGTTTACCAGTCCAAGAACTGGGAACATGGTGTATTTATCGGCGCCACAGTAGGTTCTGAAGTTACCGCCGCTGCGCTTGACGTCAAGGCCGGCACGGTTCGCCGCGACCCCTTCGCCATGCTGCCGTTCTGCGGTTACAATATGGGTGACTACTTCGCCCACTGGCTCGAAACCGGCAAAAAATCTTCTGCGGACAAGCTGCCCAAGATTTTCTGTGTGAACTGGTTCCGCAAGAATGCCGACGGCAAATTCATGTGGCCTGGCTTCGGCGACAACAGCCGGGTGCTCAAATGGATTTTCGAGCGTTGCGATAATGCCGGTGAATATGTGGATACTGCTATCGGTCTGATGCCGACTCCGGAAGCCATTGACCGTACCGGTATTGAAGATGAAGTTTCCGATGAGGACATTAAAGAACTCCTCACCGTGGACAAAGAAGGCTGGCTCAAAGAACTTGAGATGATCAAGGAACACTTTGCCAAGTTCGGCAGCCACCTGCCCAAAGAACTGGAAGCCCAGCTCAAGGGACTGGAGGAACGGCTCTCCAAGTAATCGGCAAAATTACTGCATTGATTACCATACGGCACAGTGGAAGTTATTTCCGCTGTGCCGTTTTTTGCTCTGGACAGACTCTGCATAATATAGATTCATCAAGACATAAACGGAAAAATTATGCTGCATCACGTTGCATCATGAACTTTGTCACTGAATGTGAATTAAAGATTTCATATTGTCTATGCTCTTTTTTTCAAATATGGTTTCATCCGATAACATTTCAGCCGTAACCTCATCATTTGCACATTTTTTCCTGCAAGGCGCGGCAGTTGCAATACATATTTGTTTTTTTCCGTCCGGCAAAGGATATTTTTAAGTTCACAGCGAACTATGGATTTTTCTTGATTTTCAATTTATCCAACAATAATCTATGCAGGCTGCGGGGCGTTATTTCACCTCACGGATATTCAGTCAGATCTCCATTGCTGACAACTGATCACATCTCTATTTTTCATCAGACCGGAATTATTTATATCTTGACTGCATTTATACGAACCAGTTTGCATTTATTCCAGAGAAAAAACTTTTTTTACCCGATTCAAAACTTGAAAAAACAATTTTGGTGTGTTACATTAGTCCGTGGAGCGGGATAACCCGAAAAACCATTATCAAAGGAGACCAGGGATGAAAACCGGAAGTATGTTGTGTTTCGCGCTGGCTTTCGCGGCGGCATTAACCGCCCGGGCAGTCAATGACTATCCATCACAGGCCAAAAGAATTACCGATAATATGCTGCGCCAGATCGAGCGCGTTCCGGACGGCGGCGTAACCGGAGAACAGACTGCCTGGAACTGGAATTACACTCTGGGCAATGAAATTCTCCCCGCCTGTGAAACTTTCCAGACCGACACCTGGATGGCTCCCACCGAAAAAATTCTTAACGCCATGGCCGATAAGATGTCCGCCGGACCGGATGGATACAAGGGCTTTATCGGGCCGAATATTTATGACGGCAAACTCCATTGCGATGTGCATGTCGGAGATTCCATACTTATTGACCACATGCTGCGCTTTGCCATGATCGTAAAAGATAATCCGAAACTGCAGAAAAAGTATGGTAAATCCGCCGCCCGTTTCATTGAAATCGCCAAAAAAGATTTGATCGAAAAATGGAATAAACGCGGCACCTTCGCCACTGACGGCCCCTTTGCCTGTTACCTGGACAATGATCTCTTCCGCAAAGCCGGAGAAAAAGAATTTTTCCAGCAGAAAGAGGACAATAAACGTTCACGCCACGCCCTGCCCTTTAATAAATCGCTGGATATGGCCAGCTGTTTACTCCGGCTGTACTACCTCACCGGAGATAAGCAGTACCGCGATGATGCGGAAAAAATCTGCAACAAAGTCAAGGCTTCAATGAATCGCTTCCAGAACGCCTATACCTGGAATTATTCCGAGCCCTTCAGCCGTTACGATGTCTATCCCAAAGGCGAATACAACCGACTGACCCATCACTGGGTTGATACCCACCCCTACCGTGATTATCAGGCTGGAGAAGTAAGCAAAATGGTGCTGGCTTACAATATGGGGGTGACTTTCACCAGAGAAGATATGCAGCGTCTGGTAAATACCAACCTCAAACTGATGTGGAACGGCGATAAAAAAAATCCCAAGTTTGTCAACTCCAACGCGAAGTTGCCCGGTTATCGCAAACCGGCTCCCTCCAAGGCTTATCCCACTACCGCCGGCTGTCTCTGGAGCGCGCTGGCGCAATTTGATCCGACCATCCGCGAACTCGCAGAAAAATCTATCCGTCCCAACGATGTAATCAGCAAAGCCGCGATGGCAAAACTTTGCAAAAACCCGCCGTCATACACCAGAAAATACTTCCCGGATGCCAAGGTGGAAGATTTCCCCTGGATGAAAGGCATTAAAGAAAGCGGCGGCCAGATGTTTGCCGTAGCCATTCCCTCGGTAGTGGAGCCCGGCAAAGACACTGCGATCTACTCCAAAGCCTTGAAAAGCCCACGGGAAAATGTGGATGTCTTTGTCCGTCCCCTCAATGGCGGAACTGAGCATAAACTCTTCTCACGCAAAATCGGCGACAGTGCATTTTTCCTTAACTTCTGGGATGGCAAAATCAATGGCAAACGCACTCCGGGAGAGTATGTCATAATCTGGCGTTACAATGGCGGTGAACGCGCCTATCCGGTAACCATAAAATAACGTAATCTGTAATTTTTCAGCCTGTTCCTGTATGCTGCGGGAACAGGCTTTGTTTTTATTTCATTTTTCTTTAGTAACAGGAATGAGAGTAAAACCTGATTGTCTATGTAAGTAAATATCAAAATAATTCGGAATGAGAATAATCCACCGCGATTTAATAAACTATTTTTTATTGTGAACTTGACAAAATGCAATAGACAGATTATAGTAGGAAGGCTGAAATTGTACCACGCAATTATTGCGCGAAGAATAAATCATCAGCAGAAATAACGAAATGAGAGGTGATTTGTATGGATTTAAAAAAGTTGTGTATTGCAAGTTCTTTAGTTGTATGTCTGGGAATGACAACCGCAATTGCGGATAATGATATTGATCTTAGAATCAATGGCGACTTCCGCGGTGCGGCACTTAATTCAGCCATGGCTCCGGGGTGGGTGCTTCCGGCTGGGGCAGCGAAGATTGTCCGCGGAAGTGATTTTGACGAAAAAGCGATTGAACTTACGGCAGATGCCGGTAGAGCGGTGTCGGCTTTCTCAGATTTCATCCCGGTACAGGGAAATACGTTGAAAATAGAGGCTGAATTGCGCGGCAGCGGCGTAGGAGCATTTGGCTTTGCAGCCTTTGATGCCGCTAAAAATCAGCTGCCGGATGGCAATGTCATCCAATATCAGGCTGGACCGGCATGGATTAAACTGAAAAGGTATGTTCAGCTCAGCAACTCCAATATAAAATTCGTCAGAGTTGTACTCACCGCAGAAAAAAATTCCGTTGTCACCTTTGGTGATATTGAAGGCGAATTTAAGACTATGCCGCTTCGCAACAGTATTCCCCAAACATCAATAATCCCGGTAGCTCCGGCTCCGCAGGCAAAACCTGTGCCACTTCCGGCTCCGCAGGCAAAAACCATGCCCGCCCCTGCTCCGGCTCCGCAGGCAAAACCTATGCCGCTTCCGGCTTCAATTCATCAGGCGGTCAACACAGTAACAGCTGTACCCGTTCAGGCAAAATTGCTCATCAATGAAAAAGTGTACAATATTGCATCTGCGGCTGAAAATATTTATCAGGCCGCCATTCCGCTGGGTGAAGATATTGAATTTGGTCTGAAAGAAGATATTTCCAAAAATAATTACTGGAATATCTCCAGCTATGACAACCGTATCTGCCGGGTGAAAATAGCACATGACCGGGACGGCATCTGGCCCTTCCGTTACGACAAAGCGGAAATTGAACTCAAAGGCGTTATGCCCGGAACAACTCAAGTTGTTTTCGCCAATCCGGCAGGCAAAACTTTTACCGTCTGGCTGACCGTACGCTGATTGCAAAACCAATTCCGGCGCGAAAATCCCTGGGTAATCAAGGGTTCGCCCCGGAAGTTATATTGGAAATTTGCATTGAATTGACACCCGGTTCTTAATCCGGGTGTTTTTTTTATGCTTTAAAACAGTATTTTTTATTTTTTTATCATATCGGACGATAAAACATTAGCAATTATTTATTTTTTATGCTATTATTACTGCGGCAGAAAAAGTCCCGTATCGGAACGCAAACGGCACGCGGCATCAGATGCCGGAACAAAATCTGATACCGTATGTGTCCGCGCAGGGAAATACCGGCTGTTTTGATTTTGCGGAAAACGTAAAAGGAGATAAATATGCAGAGACTGACCCGGACGGCAAAAATTTCTTATGGCATCGGAGCCTTCGGCAAAGATCTGGTTTACGCCATTGTCGCAACCTTTTTCACCTTTTACCTGACCGATGTCTGCGCAATAAATCCGGTTTTTGTCGGCAATCTCTTTCTGGTCGCCCGGCTTTTTGACGCCATCAACGACCCTATAATGGGGCTGGTGGTGGACAATACCAGAACCCGGTGGGGAAAATTCCGTCCCTGGATCATGCTGGGGACCATTCTGAACGCAATTGTGCTGGTATTCCTCTTTTTCAACCCAGGATTAACCGGCAGTCAGCAGCTTGCTTATGTCGCCGTAACTTATATACTCTGGGGGGTGACCTATACTCTGATGGACATACCTTTCTGGTCCATGGTCCCTGCCCTTACCGATGACGAAAAAGAACGTAATGTCATCTCCGTCATACCCAGAATTTTTGCCAGCGCGGCCTGGATGCTGGTGGGGTATTTCGGGCTTCCGCTGGTAGACCATATCGGCGGAGGCAGCCAGAGTCTGGGGTTTGCCCGGGTGGGCATGATTATTGCAGTAATATTTGTTATTTGTTCACTGATTACCTTTCTGATGGTAAAAGATCAGATATCAGCACACCGCGCCGTTCAGAAACGCACCTCGGTCAGGGAAATGCTTCAGGTGCTGTTCAAAAATGATCAGGTAATTGTGGTACTTATTTTATCTTTGCTGTTTAATCTGGCATTTCAGCTCTCCAACGGCTTTGCAGTATTTTACTTCAAGTATGTCACCGGAAAAGAATCGGTGCTTTCTCTCTATCTGCTTGTTGCCGGAATAGCTCAGTTGTGCGGCCTTTTCGGATATCCTTTTCTGGCCGCTGCTCTGGGCAGGAAATGCGTGTTCACACTGTCTGCGGTTTTTCCGATCGCCGGTTTCACGGTTCTTTTTCTGAATAATCTGCCGGCAGGAAGCAGATGGCTGTCTGAAACAGTTTCTCTTTCCAGCGGACTGGTAAATCTCGGATTCGGCATTTCACTGGGCATGCTGACCGTAATGCTGGCGGATGTGGTTGACTACGGAGAATATAAACTCGGCACCCGGAATGAAAGCATTTTATTTTCCACCCAGACCTTTGTCGTGAAACTGGCCGGAGCTTTGAGCGGCTTTATCTCCGGAGTGGGTTTAGCGGTGTGCGGCTTTGTCGCCAACGCAGTTCAGACTCCATCCACACAGCTGGGAATCCGGCTGATTATGACGGTTATTCCCATATTGGCGTCCTTGATTTACCTGGGGATATATTGGAAATTTTACCGGCTGGACGGAAGATTTCTTGAGGAGATCAGAAATTCATTGCGCAGCACAGAAAATAACAGATAAATTCAACCGGAATAAAGCAGAAGAACGTGCCTCTCCGCAAATTACTTTCCTCCGGCCGATTTGCGGGAAAATCCTCCAGTATGCGGCATATTAAACATGCGTAACAATGAATGACATTATCCTGAACCGGCAGTTGACCGGGAGGAATAATATTACCGGCTGGCAAAGGATTTAAACATAAAATGCGTTTTACCGTTTGCTTTTATCAACGGGCCGGCTTATATTACCCCTGTGACGACAGAGATGTCAGAAGCAAATGAAAGATGAAATTATGGGAAAATTGAAAATTCAGAACTCACCTGCCATAAGGCGGATGCCAACTTATCTGCATCGGCTTTTCCAGTTGAAACTGGAAGGACGCAAGCAGGTCTCCAGTACCGAACTTGCTGAATACATGAATATAGAATTGATCGTAGCCCGTAAAGATATCGCGCTTACCGGCATAACCGGTCAACGCCGGGTGGGATACTCGGTGGATGAACTTATTGATTACATCCGGGCTTACCTTGGCTGGACGGAAC
>CASECL010000009.1 GCA_949286445.1 uncultured bacterium
AACATCTGCAATAGAGTCAGAAAAAGACAACCTGGACTGCACACGCTTTTCTGCTACCGGTTAAACGGTGCCGCCGCAGGATTTTTTATTTTTCCGGATAATTTTCCACGCCTTGTCTCACTCGATTTTCATTTGGCCGAAAACAGTGTCAAAAAATAAAGTCTGATCTATCCGCAAATTTAATAATCTCTGAATATTGTTTCCCCGCACCGCAAAATCCAGACAAATATTATGCGGATATCGAAATGCACGTTTTCCGAAATTATTTTGTGTTTTTTTACCATATGAGGTACTTTTTCACTTGACAAAACGGCAAAATGATGTTAATTTAGGATTCTAAAATATTAAATAACCCAAATAAAAGAAAATATTTCAATGAAAACTGACGACCTGGATAATCAAACCTGGCGTCTGCTGTTTGAAGTTTCCGAACGGATGCGCACTATGGTTGAGAGACCGGAGGTAAAAAAAGCTTCCGCCGGAGTTACCATAGCTCAGGCCAAAGTGATGCTGCTGCTGTTTGACGCATCACCGGAAACTGTGCCGCAAAGGGAATTAGTAAGACAGCTTGGCGTTACTCCCGGAGCAGTGTCTCAACTGGTCGAGGCACTCGTGAGACGCGGTTTGGTTGAACGCTGTTACGACAGCGGAGACCGGCGCGCAGTGGCAGTGAAATTGAGCAAAAAATCGGAGGAATTTCATTTTTACCATGAGAAAGCATTATCAGGAATAACCGGGGAACTGCTCTCCGGAATCGTGCCGGAAGAAAGAGAAATATTCATCAAGGTTTTAAAAAACATCCGGAAAAAACTCCGGGAAAAATCAGGGATCGAAATATGAGAAAAAGAATTGTTTTATTCACCTTTTTGTCCGCTGCTGCATGCGTGGCACTTTATTCCGCACCCGCAGACAGCAAAACGTCGGGGAAAACAGCAATGACAGCTCCGGTACCGGCAGTGGCGGCGGATAAAGTTCAGGAAATAGAGGATTTTGAAAGCCGCCGTTACACCGGATTGATGGTATCGCCTTCGGTCGTGAACATAGTACCGCGGGTATCAGGAGAAATTCTTGAAGTCGGCTTCCACGATGGTGACGCAGTAAAACAGGGGCAGATGCTCTATCGCCTTGACCCGGTGCAGTACGATGCCGCGGTGAAAAGTGCCGAGGCAAAAATAGCCGAATGCAAAGCAAAACTGGAATATTCCCAAAAGAATTACGACCGTACCCTGGCTCTGTATGAAAAAAACGCCATGAGCAGAGATTCCATGGAAAATACCAAATCATCGCTCGAGGCAAACAAAGCCTCGCTCCTCGCCGGGGAAGCGGAACTTATCCGCGCCAAAGATGACCTGAAAAACACACTGATTTCTGCCCCGATTGCCGGGATCGCCGGTGTTACCAATTACACCAAGGGTAATTACATTACGCCCTCCTCCGGCACACTGGTTACCATTATCCAGGTCAGTCCGATCCGGGTGCGTTTCTCAATCAGTACAGCAGACTTTCTCAATCTTTTCGGATCACTGGAAAAGCTGAAAAAACTCGGGTCAGTTAAAATCAAACTTTCCAACGGCACCCTCTATCCGGAAGATGGCGAAATAGAACTGATAAACAATGAAGCCAACAAAAATACCGATACTATACAGATTTTTGCCAAATTCAAAAACGAAAACCATGATCTGATTGTAGGCAGTACCGTGGAAGTCCGCCTGTCCAAGAAGAAAGGAGCAAAAGTTCCCGCCATATCCCCAGCCGCGATAATGCATGACAACAACGGTTCTTTCGTCTATGTGGTAGGCAAAGATAATATGCCGGAAAAACGTTATGTTGTTCTTGGAAACGCCACCAGCGATATGCAGATGGTAACCTCAGGACTGAAACCCGGGGAAACGGTGATCACCAGCGGCGTGCACAAGGTCTATCTCAATTCACCGGTTGAACTGGTCAATACGGAGAAATAAAGACTATGTTTTCACGAA
The DNA here is from genome assembly GCA_949286445.1 of uncultured bacterium. Taxonomy (GTDB): domain Bacteria; phylum Verrucomicrobiota; class Lentisphaeria; order Victivallales; family Victivallaceae; genus CASECL01. The sequence goes on from CASECL010000009.1 coordinate 1,980, forward strand.
TATTCATTGAAAGACCCCGGTTGGCCATCGTCATAAGCGTGGTGATGGTGCTTTCCGGTATAATAAGTCTCTATAAGCTGCCGGTGGCGGAATACCCGGAAATCGCGCCGCCGAACCTGCACGTTTCCGCTATTTACTCCGGCGCAGGCGCCGATGTGATCGCGGAAACCGTGGCAATGCCGATTGAAGACGAAATCAACGGGGTGGATGACCTGCTTTATTTTTCCTCCACCTGCGACAACTCGGGTAATTACAATTGTACTGTTACCTTCAACAGCGGCACCGACACCGATATGGCTCTGGTGAATTTGCAGAACGCGGTAAAACGCGCCGAGGCAAAACTCCCCAGCGAAGTAACTAAGGTAGGAATCAATGTATCCAAACGCGGCGGTGATATTCTGGCAGTATTCGTCTTCCTCACCAACGGCGAGGTCCTGGACGAAATGCAGCTCAATAACTACATTGACGCCAACGTCAAGGATGCAGTCGCCCGTCTGGACGGAGTTTCCTCCTGCGAAGTTATGTCACTTCAGGAATACTCCATGCGTATCTGGCTTGATCCCATCCGCATGTCCGGACTTTCCATTTCCACTTCCGACATAACTCAGGCGGTGGAAAGCCAGAATATCCAGGCAGCCGCCGGTTCAATCGGAGCGGAAAACAGCAACCACTACGTTACCTACAAACTCAACGTCCAGGGCCGTTTGAAAACCGCAAAGGAGTTTGAAAATATCATTCTCCGCCATGACAAAGACGGCAGTATCGTCCGGCTCCGGGATGTGGCAAAAGTGGAAGTCGGTTCCAGCAACTATTCCGGGAGAAGCATGTTCAACGGTAAATCCGTCGTCGGCATGATGGTCTACCGCGACCCTGACGCCAACGCCATGTCCACGGTAAACCGGGTAAAAGCGGAACTCCAAACCTGGAAGAGCCGTTTCCCTGCGGGTGTTACTTACGATGTGGCTTATGATCCTACCGAGTTTATCAATGTTACACTCAATGAAATTGCCATGACACTGATCACCGCGCTCGCGCTGGTGGTATTGATTACCTGGC
>CASECL010000010.1 GCA_949286445.1 uncultured bacterium
AATGAGTTTGCCGTGCTTACCAGTTCGGATGACAACAAAAATTCTGCAATCGGCAGACTGCTGTCAGACAACCGCATTCACCTGCTTGACCGGGTTCTGACCGACCGGGTGTGGAATATCGCCCCCAGGAACAAGGAACAGCGCATGGCTCTCGATCTGCTGACAGATCCGGAGGTAAAACTGGTTACGCTTACCGGAGGAGCCGGTACGGGAAAAACCCTGCTCGCCCTTGCCGCCGCGCTTCAAGGCGTGCTCCGGGACAATCTTTATGACCGGATACTGGTTTCCCGTCCGATTATTCCCATGGGCAAAGACATTGGATATCTGCCGGGAGATAAAGATACCAAACTGTCCAGCTGGATGCAGCCGATCTTTGACAATTTTGATTATCTGTTTCAGCACACGGAAAAGAACAGTGCCGGAAACGGTAAAAGATCTTCATCCTCCATGTCTGCAGACAGCTTGATTAATTCCAAACGCCTTGAACTGGAAGCATTGACCTACATCCGCGGACGAAGCATTCCCCGGCAGTTTGTCATTATTGACGAAGCCCAGAACTTAACGCCTCATGAAGTGAAGACTATCATCAGCCGGGCCGGTGAAGATACCAAAATGGTATTGACCGGAGATCCGGAGCAGATTGATAACCCATACCTCGATCGCTCCAGCAACGGCTTGAGTTACGCGGCGGAGAAATTCAAAAATTATTTCCTCCACGGCCATGTAACGCTGCTTAAGAGTGAACGCTCCGCCCTGGCGGCATTGGCGGCCTCGGTTATGTGACATTTTCCATTTTGAGTGGGGGGTAAAAATGCAGAAATGCCGCGGCAAATGACTGTTTTTTTACTGTGAAATGCAGTTTCTCTGCCGGGGCATTTTATGTCGCAGTTATTCAGCTGCGATGCAGTTTTATTCTGGGATCCGCCCACATATAAAGCAGATCCGACATAAGTATTCCCAGCAGGCTGAGCGCGCCGGCAAAAGTGAAAAGAGCCATCTGCAATGGATAATCCCGGCTTGACAGTGACAGCAGAGAGAGCGTCCCCATCCCGGGTATGCTGAAAATGTATTCAATCAGAACACTTCCGGCAATCAATGACGGCAGAAGCCCGGAAAACAGCGTTATAAGTACAATCAGCGAATTTCTCAGCGCATGGACAAAAATTATTCTTTCCTCCCCCGCCCCTTTCGCCCGGGCCGCCAGAATGTAATGGGAGTGCAGACTGTCCGCCATGGCGTTTCTGGCGTAACGGGACAATCCGGCCAGACCGCCGTAGGTCAGGCACAGCACCGGGAGAAAGTATCCGGCAAAATTTTTCCACAATATTTTCCAGCTGGAGTCATTAGCCAAATCCGTTTCCGCCGCCATACTCTGCAGCGGAAATACCGGCCACATCCCCCCCTCGCAGAACATACTTTGCAGCAGCAATGCCACCCAGATAACCGGCAGTGAATACAGCAGAAAAAGCGCGGCCGAACTGGCAAAATCAAACCATGTTCCCTCATATACTGCGCCGTAAATCCCCAGCATTACCGCAATAAGGTAGGTAAAGAACACCGCCCATAAATTCAGCTTCAGCGTTACCGGCAGACGTTCAAGGATAAGGGAGGTAACTTTTCTGCCCGGATCAACCGCTACCGACATACCGAAATCCCCCCGCAGCACCACCGCTTTGAGCCACAGCAGAAATCCTTCGCCAATGCTCTTATCCAGATGCAGATCCGCCAGCAGGGGGTTATTCTGAAGCATTTCGCTTCTTTTTTCTGAAACCATTCCGCTCGCCTCGCCGCCGAAAAGCATGCTCCGGGCCGGATCTCCCGGTGCAAGCCTCAGCATGGCGTAACTGGCTGCCAGAATAGCCAGCAATGTTACCCCGGCAAGCAGCAGCCGGTGCAAAAAATATCTCAGCATAGTTTCAATCCTGTTTTTTTCTCCGGCGGAAAAAATCCAGCCGTACCGCCGTCACTCCGGCATCAATATTTCCCCTTTTTTACCGGAACACTGCCAATAAAGAGTGAATAATAGTTGTATTACAAATAATCAAAGAGGTTTTTCCCGTTACAGAATATAACACCTGTTTTTCATTACGTCAATAATGATAAAAATTTTCCTGGCTGATTTTAACGCCGGAAATTTGTCAAACTCTTATTCCGGTGATATATTGTGAAAAATATTCATTACCTGCTCAGGAGAATTTAAATAACATGAAAAAAATTACTTTTCTTCTTTCCGCCCTTGTCTGCCTGCTCTTCTGCGGCTGTCCGGAACAGTCCGGCAATAAAACCGGAAACGAAATCAGTGTCTCTGTCGCTCCGGCGGCATACCTGGCAGAACAGGTTGCAGGCGGGGAATTTAAAATCAATACCCTGCTTGCGCCGGGAAAAAATCCCCATGATTATGAATTAACTCCGATGCAGACTTCACGGCTTTACCGCAGCCGGGCATATTTTTCCACTGAACTGCCCTTTGAGCACCACGCTATTGAAGCAGTAAAAAACAAAGTTCCGGTAATTCCGCTTTCCCGTGCGGTTGAGCCTCTGCCCTATACGGACTGCGGCCACGATCACAGTCACGATCACGCATCCCATGACCTCCATGAAGCGGGAGCCATTGATCCCCATGTCTGGTTCAGCGCGGTGAATGCTGGAAAAATCGCCGGCATGATGGCAGAGGAAATGGCAAAACTCAAACCGGAAAAAGCGGCATTTTTCCGGGACAACGCCGCAAAGCTTCAAGCAAAATTTGCCGCTATTGAAGCTGAACTTGAAGCGGATTTGAAACCTTTTGCCGGGAAAACAGTTTATGTTTATCATCCTTCTTTCGGCTATTTCGTCCGGGATTTCAATATGAAACAGCGGCCGATTGAACTGGAAGGCAGGGAAATTCCGCTCGCGGATCTGAATAAAATTCTCCGTGAAGCAAAACGCGATCAGGCCGCCATGATTTTTGTCCAGCCAAATTTCAGTTCAGCCTCGGCTGAAGCACTGGCAAAGGGTGCCGGATGCAAAGTTGTGGCAGTAGATCCGCTGCAGTATGATTTACCGGGCGAACTCTCCCGGCTGGGGAAACTCATCTCAGGAAAAATAGATAAATAACGCTCCCATTTTTCAGCATAAATAAAAAGCTCCCGGAGAAAAATCACTTCTCCGGGAGCTCTCATATTCATTTTGCCGGGTTTTAATCCAGCTTGTCCGCAATCAGTTTCGGCGCGAACATTATTCCCGCCGGATGGAAATGGTAATCGTGAGTGAAATAATCCCCCTCTGTCCGCCAGAGGTTCGGCCCAGCCCACTCCAGCCGGAACGGCAGATGCAGTGAACCAAAGGCGTTGTAACGGCTGTTGTACAGCGTTATCTCCAGACGGTGTTTACCTTTTTTCACTTTGCCGAGACTGCTCTCATAGGGGGCAAACGCAATTTCCGGGCACTCTTTTCCATCCAGTTTCACGCCGAGCAGTGTACCGGAAAATCCGGCAAAAGCACTCTCCCGGGTGGCCGCCGGAATATCCAGATTGGCAGGCAGACTCCCTTTTTCTGTTCTGGAAGCAATGCGGAGCCGGAGATTTTCCGTTTTCTCCGCTTCAAAGTCCATCCGGTAGGTAATATTTCCGGTATAGAACGGCAACCCCTGACCATCAATCGGGCCGAACTTCAAACGGCGCACCGGAGAACTTAAAACCGCCTGATAGCCGGAGACTTCCACGCCGAAATCCCCCAGAAGATACATCCATTCCACATTGGTTTTATCTGAATATTCCCGCTCAAGTTCAAGCCGGTGTTTTCCCGGTTTGAGATCAGGCAGAAACGTTTTCCGCAAACAGGGATCAACGAAAAATCCCCGATCGGAAAATTTCACTTTCTTTCCGTCCAGACGTATTTTCCATGCCTCCGGCTGTTCCAATGCAAATTCCGGCTTTTCCACCTTGACTTTGCTTTCAAACTCAAACCGGAGAAAGAGTTTTCCCACCGGTTTTCCGGTTCCCGGCTCCACCCAGGGCTGGGCAATATTTCCAGTTACATCACCCAGTCCGAAAATACGCCGGGCAAAGTTATTAAGCCGGAGGAGTTCTTCCACCGGACGCCAGGTCTTTTCATCATTGATCTTCCATTTTGCCTGATCCAGAAGCAGTACATTGCGTTCGTCCAGGCGAACCGGGAACTCTTTTCCGGACAATTCCAGCCGGGTGACATTTTCCACTTCAGATTGTCCGATAAACGCTTCCGGCAGTTTTTCACCCCCGCTTTCCGCTGCAGGAACAAGTTTCAGCAGCAGATGCCAGTGGGAGTGCGCCACGGTGTCCAATTCAGTCCAGCCGTCCTTAACTGCCGCCTCCAGCGGAGTGATTTTCCCATTGAAAGTATCACAGAAAAACAGCTGATATTCCCCGCGTATCCGCAATTTGAAACGGAATGATCCGCCGCCGCGGGATGTATTCACCACCAGGCAGTAACGTTCACCATCCGCATCATTGCGCAGCTGGCCGAAAAGTCCGGGCGCGGGACGGCCGTCCGGCAATACGGCATCAAGTTCGCGCTGATCTTTGAGTGCGTCAAGCATTTCCGCCCGGGAATAATTTATTTTTTCACAGCGGTCGGCAAGTTCTGCCGCCCGGGAGGAATATTTTCCGTCTTCACAAACCGGAATTTTACCGGCGAAAATCACTCTGCCGCCGGCGTCGCGGAATTTTTCCAGTTCATCCAAAGTGGTTGACCGCAATGTATTTACGGGAGGCACAATTACAGTATCATAAGCCATTTCCCCGACCCGGAATTTTTTATTTTCATCCAGTCCGGCGGCACCCTCAGCGGCGAACTTCGGCAGCAGAGATTCACTGATGAAGTCAAAATCAATCAGATTGCCGGACAGATACTCGAAAAGTGCCTGAAAATTACTTTCCGCCGCTTCCTGACGCACCGAAGTCATGTTTTCCACCCCGAAATCAAGATAATATGATTCAATAGGATGAATAACACCGATTTTCACGCTGGCTTTCCCCCTGGTCATGGCGGTATTCACCCGGGCGAAATGATCGGCAATCAGATGGTATTTGCTCCACCAGGGCGACTGGAACGAAATGGACGCCGGATAATCGCGTTTGGCTTCCCCCGCCATGGAGTAAAATGACAAATGCGGCACCCGCAGTGTCACCCCCAGCGCGGCCTGCCAGTCGCCATGCCCCTTATGTCCGGAAAAGGTGAAATCCCAGTCGGTAACGCCGTCAAGTTCAGACAGCACCCCGCCCCGCCCCATCTGCCGGGAAACTGAAGCCGCCTGCTTGGCGGTTGAATATTCCCGCCAGTCGCAAAGCATGTCAATCCCGGGCAGCTGGAAATACCAGTACGGGCGCATGGCTTCTCCGACACATCTGGTCTGACTGCCCAGCCGGGGCTCTTCCAGCACATGTCCGGTCAGCCGGAAATCATGTTCATCACACCACTTGCCGATTGTCCCGGCAAAAGCCTCGGTAAAGCGTTCCGAAAGATGTTCGTGAAAACGGTAACGTTTTTCCGAATATTTACCCTCCGGCAGTTCCCAGAGCACCTCCGGAAGCGCATCAAATAAATCCATTCCTGTTGCGGCCCGGAAAGTTTCCGGCAGATCGTCGGTGAAAGGCAATTCAAAATTTCCCTCGCTTACTGCAAATTCCGGCATTTTTTTGACATGATGCTGGGGTTCGTCGGTGAATATTGACGATACAACCCGGTCAAAATATTTTCCCAGACGGTCAAAGTATTTCTGATGGGTTAATTCAACGAATTTTTTTACTGCTCCGGGATTGAGGGTATCGATATAGGCCTGATTATTGAACCAGCTGGAATTTCCCGCCACCATGCGGTAAACAAAATATTTTTTTGTACCGGGCAAATCCGGTTTTGACACCTCTTTTTCCGACAGTATCTCATATTTTTTCAAGGTGCCGTCCGGATTGAGACTGATCCGGTAAACAGCAAGCAGTTTCCCGGAATTATCCAATGCCGGATCCGGTTTTTCCCCGCGTTTCACCGCGGTAATCCGAAGAAAACGGGCGCGGAAACGGGGATCCTTTGTAACTTCGCCGCCGGCGGAACCGGATGGCCAGCGGTCTTCATCATAGAGATAAGCCTTCATATTCAGCTGTTCAGCCTTTTTGACGCAGTCTTCCGCCCGGTCGAGAAATTCCTCTGACATGTAAGGGGTATCAAGCCCGGTGCGGGCGTGCATGTGAAATCCTCCCATGCCCATTTTATGAAATATTTCAATCTGACGCAACAGTTCCTTTTTTTCCAGTTTTCCGTTCCAGGCCCAGAAAGGGGCGTCTCGGAATATGGCCGGAGGATTGGCAAAATTTTCCTCAAATCCGGCCCGGTTGGCTTCTGCATAAATATTTTTCATTGCTGCATCTCCTGTGTTTTGGGGGATTGGATAATTTTTCTCTGTTTAATATAATCAGGGTATTTTTTTGTGCAAGTATAAAAAATGCCGGAAATGCATCTCAGGTTCGATTTATGCTATTATTGACGGATTAGTGCTATTATTTTTTATTTCTCCAACGCAGGATGCTTGTTTTTTGCCGTTTGAAGCATTATATTTTCCCCACTATGAAACAGTACTATATTAACATCATACCCAACCGGCTTATTTCCGGTGCCGCTTCACTGGTGCGCCTGATCCGGGAACACGGCTTTGACTGCCGCCTGGTAGGCGGCGTGGTGCGGGATATGATTCTGGGTGAGGAAATCAAGGATGCCGACCTGGTGACCACAGCCACGCCGGACGAACTGCTGACATTTCTTCCGGAGGCAAAAAAGGTCGGCGTGTGTTTCGGAGTTCTGATTGTCCGGCATGAGGGGTTTGATTTTGAAGTGGCTTCGGCACGCCGGGAACGTTTTTATATGGACGGCCGCCATCCGGAAGAGGTGCAGTACACCCGGGATCTCTCCGCCGATGTCAGCCGCCGGGATTTTACCATCAACTCTCTTCTGCTTGATCCGGAATCTGGAGAAATTACTGATTTTACCGGGGGGACGGACGATCTTGCCAACAGGGTTCTGCGTACCGTCGGCAACCCGGAACAGCGGTTTGAAGAAGATTATCTCCGTATGCTGCGGGCGATCCGTTTTGCCGGACGGCTCAATCTTGAGATTGAAGAAAAAACTTTTTCCGCAATAAAAAAACTGGCGCACAAAACTGCGCTGCTGGCTCCGGAACGGGTGGGAGATGAGTTAACCGCCATGCTGTGCGGCCGCCATGCGGAAAAAACTTTCGGACTGCTGCTGGAAAGCGGTATTTTGAATACCGTGCTTCCGGAGGTGGCGGAGCTCAAAGGAGTGGAACAGGAAAAGACCTTCCATCCCGAGGGCGATGTCTGGACTCATACACTTATAATGCTTTCACTGCTTCATGCTCCTGATCCTGACCTGGCCTGGGCAGTTCTGCTGCATGATGTGGGCAAAAAACGCTGCTTCAGCCGTGATCCGGATACCGGGAGGATAAGAGCGTTCGGCCACGAAAAAGCCGGTGAAATCATGTCCAGGGAAATTATGGGGCGTTTCCGTTTTTCCAACGCCCGGATTCAAAGGGTTTCCACGGCGATTGCCAACCACATGCGCTTTGCCAACGTGCGGGAAATGAGAGTGGCCAAACTTAAACAGATGATCGGAGCGGAAACCTTTCCGCTGGAAATCGAACTTCACCGGCTGGATTGTTTTTCCAGTCACCGGATAATGGATGTTTATCTTTATTTACTGGACTTTGTTGCGGCACAGCGTGGGGTCACCAGACTCCCGGAGCCTTATGTCCGGGGTGCGGATCTGATTGCCGCCGGGATGAAGCCGGGACCGGAATTCTCTCCGCTGCTGGCTGATTATTATGAACGGCAGCTTTCCGGCGAATTTTCCTCTCCGGAGGCGGCGAGAAGCGATCTTATCGCCTCGCTGGCAAGAAAACAGCCGAATACTGCCGGAAGATAGGAAATTGTACCGGTCACCACTTTCTTTGCCGCCGGTGATGGTTCTTTACCGCCGCAGGAGGTTTTTTTCAACTCCGGATCAAGGTGATGAACCGCACTTTCCGGAACTGTTTCAGAAGAAAAAACACATTTGACCTTCCGGGTAATGCCGTAATCTTTTTTTAATCTGCCCCGCAATGATCTGGCCAGACGGCAGTTGAAAGTCCGGGATATATCGGCAATCTGCACCTTTCCGGGATCCATTCTGCCCCCGGACCCCATTGAAGAGACCAGCGGGATATTCCTTTTGACGCATCCGGCGATAAAGGCGGCTTTGGCAGGCAGAGAATCTATGGCGTCCACCGCAAAATCAATCCGTCCTGCCGAATCCAGAAAATCATCCACTTCTTCCGCCTGAAGAAAATGGTTTTCCAGTGTCAGCTTCAAGTCCGGATTGATATCCGTCAGACGGCGTTTGAAAGCCTCCACCTTGCTGATGCCGAGCGTGGAATTCAAGGCAATAATCTGGCGGTTCAAATTGCTTTCATCCACCTTGTCCCCATCCATCAGCAGCAGTTCTCCCACTCCGGCGCGGGCCAGCATTTCCGCCGCCACGCCGCCGACGCCGCCGACGCCAAGTACCATCACCCGGCACCGGCGCAGCAAATCCACTCCGTTATTTCCAATCAAAAACCCGGTACGGTCGCTGAACATATTATTACCCTGCCATATTTATTATTATCTGCCCGGAAAATCCGGGGGATGTTTTTACGCTATCTGTGTCTGCATTCTTCAACTCCATGTTGCGGAGATCCGTTTACGCTCCGGCTTAACCAAGTCTTTCCGGCAAAGAATAATGCATTAAAACTTATTGAAACTATCTGACACGCGGCCCGTCAAATCAAAAAAAACCGGGTCATTTCTGACCCGGCTGATGTATCAGTTTTTCCGGCATTTGCAAACGCCCGTTTCCGGGCTTTCATCCGGATAATTTTCCCCGGCTTACTTGGCCGCGGGAATAAAGATAATGGTTCCTTTTTTCAGTTTGCCGTCGGCAGGGAACTCATCCAGGTTGCACTTCTTCAGTATTTCCACTGTGGTTTTGTTCTGCGCGGCAAAGGCGGCCAGATCAATATCCTCTTTTACCTCCACCGGTACGGTGTCGGCAATATCAATGGTAACTTCCGCAGCCTCACTGCTTCCCGCGGCAGCGGCGGCATTGCCGGACACACTTGTCTCTGCCGCCGGAGCAATCGCATTGGCATCACTCTTGCTTCCAGTGCTGTCGCTGCTCTCAGAACTCTTGTCTGTGGCTGAAGTCATATCCGCACTCTGCGACTGCTTATCCAAGGACAAATCCGGTACATCAACTGCCGTGGATGCGACCGCTCCGGCAGCACCCGGCACTTTGAGTTTCTGACCGATCTGCAATCTTCTGGCAGACGATTCATCCAAACCGTTTACCGCCATAAGATCTCTGGATTTGACCTTGAGTTTACGGGCAATGGTGGAAACGTTATCTCCTCTCTGCACCACATATTCTCCAGACGCGGTCATTTTTACCGGAGCGGAAGACATTTTTCCCGCCTTTGCCGTGCTCTTTCTGGAGACTTCCCGGGTAATGGAGGAAACAAATGACTTGGACGCCACCGTGCCGGCCGCAGGGATAGTCAGTTTCTGACCGATCCGGAGACGGCGGGGATTGGTAATGCCGTTAACCTCCATAATCGCCCGGTAATCCACGCCGTACTTGCGCCCGATAGCTCCAAGAGTATCGCCTTTTTTGACCACGTAAGTACTTTCCGCCGCCGCGGCAGTTTCTTTTGCCGGAGCCGCACTGCTTGAAGCATCAAATGCCTCCATGCGGGGGAATTCCTCTTTCAGCTCGGCCTTTACCGGCTCTGCATCAGTTACTGAAAGGTCATTTGCGGCAGGATCCTGCTGCTGAAACGCCACCAGATTGTCATCCGCTGCCGGAGGAGCATATCTCCGGTCGCCCATAACTTCATTGGTACAGCCGCTGGCCAGAATCGACAACGCGGCGGAAACCCCGAACGCTGAAAGAAGAAGATTGTTTTTCACTTTTTATCTCCAATAATTAAGAGTGATTGTTTTTTTCACCTTGACAATATAATATAAACAGATATTTCAGGATTGCAAGAACTCTTTCCGGAAATTGTCCGCTTTTTTATCACCCGTTTTTTTCCAATAAAAATGCGGCACATTTTCCCGGATAATTTCCGCTTAATTCCGGTATTCCAGCACCCGGGCAGAACGCGCACCGAGCCGGATTACGCCATCAGCCGGACAGATTTTTTCTCCGGTGAAAAAATCAACATAGCTTCTTTTTTCCCGGCCTCCGCCCGGGTAATACTCCACACTGCTTTCATCATCCGGATTGAAAAAGTATTTCAATGTCCGATCCGGCAGACGGCATTCGGCGGAGAGCAAGTTCCAATCGTCATCAAATTCTGCGCCATGCCCGTAAATGGAAAGCAGTTTGCGCCAGATATTCAACTCCTTTTCCGTCATTTCGCTGAATACATCTCCGGAAAGCAATATGCCTCCCGAGGCGGCAATGGCGGCGGCGTGAAAATAAAATTCGTTTTCGCCCAGTGTTTCCTCGGAACGCACTTTACTGCCGTCTCCGGCGATGCTCTCCGAGTCAAGATTGCGCAGTACAACTCCGTCCGGATCAATCAGAA
>CASECL010000011.1 GCA_949286445.1 uncultured bacterium
CACGGCAAAAATGCCTATTACGGGCAGGAAAACAGATAATGAAAAAAGTTTTTGTCATCGGCCGGGGGGTAAGCGGAAAAGGGGCGGAAAAACTGGCCCGGGCTTTAGGGTTTGATTGTGCCGTGATAACAGATTCGGATGAAAATGCGGAACGGATTGTTTTTTCCGGTGATGAAACGGTAGTGTTAAGCCCCGGTGTGAAAGCGGAAAGCCGTCTGCTGCGCCGGTCGTCAGGTGCCGGGTGTGAAGTGATGGGGGAAATGGAGTTTGCGTTCCGGCATTTCCCCGGAAAAATCCTGGCGGTCACCGGCACCAATGGCAAAACCACCACGACTGAAATGGTTGAAACACTGTTGACTGCCGCCGGAGTGAATGCAGTAGCGGCAGGAAACATAGGAAACCCGTTAAGTGAAATTGCTAACGGAATTATTGAGGGAAAACTCTCTCCGGATGGTATAGCGGTATTGGAAGTCAGCTCATTTCAGCTGGAGTATGTGGATCGGTTTTCCCCATTGGCGGCAGTGATATTGAATATAAAAAGCGATCATCTTGACCGTTATAATTTTTCTCTGTCCTGTTACCGGGCGGTGAAGGAACGGATTTTTCACGGTGTGCCGCCGGAAAACCGGATTTACGGTATTTCCATGCCGGAGGGTGATCCGGCGCGGCGGGTGACATTCCGGGATGGCGGTTTTTTTGTGGACGGCGATTTTCTGCTGGCGGAAAAAGACTTGAGTGTCAAAGGCTTCCATAATATGGAAAACATGGCAGCCGCCTTGGAACTGGTACTGCGGGCGGTGGGAAAAGAAAAACTGTTTTCCACCCCGGTAAAAAATACGGCAATGACATTTCATACCGGGCATCACCGGCTGGAAAAGGTGCTGGAAAAGGACGGCATAACTTTCGTTGATGACTCCAAGGCAACCAATCCGGCCAGTGTGGTGGCGGCATTGAAAACCTTTTCTGAGCCGGTGCATCTGATTTTGGGCGGGCTGGATAAAGGCATGGACTTTTCCGAACTGGCGGAAGTTTTTGACCGGATGAAGAAAGTTTATCTGATCGGCATGGCGGCGGAAAAAATCGGGCAGGCTTTGCCGGATGATCTGCCCCGGGAACATTTTGGAAAAGATTTCGCCGCGGCGGTTGAAGCGGCATGGCGGTCGGCGGAAGCTGGAGAGATTATTTTGCTTTCACCTGCCTGTGCCAGTATGGATATGTTCCGTGACTATGCCGACCGGGGGGAGCAGTTTGCCCGTATCGCGGCGGAATTGACCGGAGATCGGGTTGATTGAATAATTGACCCGTTTCCGGGAAATAAAATGTAAATTTGAATTGCAATTTCTGCCGGTCAATGGCTGCCGGGTGGTGTAATCATTTCTGTTTGGCCGCGAAGTGAGGAGAGTCCCCCCAGCCGTGAATAATGGTTTCACCGATGGCATGGATGGATTCTTCCAGCTTGCGTCTGGTTTCCAGCCGGTTTTCATCAATATTGGGTTTGTTTTCGTAAAGCTGGTATCCCCGGCGGTACGCGATATCGCCGATGTTGGGCATAATTACATTAGCTCCGGCCAGCAAACCGCGTTCCCGTCCGTCAGCAGGAGAGAGTGCCTGCAATGCAGTGGTGGAGGCAATATTGACATCCCGGAGAAACAGCCGGGTGACCGCAATCATTTTCAAGCCGGTTTCCAGAGCCTTTTCCGGATCAAAAGAGGTAATCAGTTTTCCCATCGGGGTTTCATGGTGAGGCAGATAGGGCCCCATGCCGATCATATCGGCATCAACTTCACGGAAAAATTCCAGATCTGACACCAGATGACTGGTTTTCTGCCCCGGGAGTCCGGACATGACTCCGGTGCCCAGCTGATAACCGGTTTCCCGGATAAGGTCGAGACAATGGCGTCTTTTATCCCAGTCGTGGAGGCTGTCCGCGGGGTGAAGCGTGCCGTAAAATTCCCGGTCGGAACTCTCTATTCTCAACAGATAACGGTGAGCTCCGGCGTCAAACCAGCGTTGATAGGTTTCCCGGGTTTGTTCGCCGCATGAGAGCGTAATGCCGAAATCTCCGATTTCCCGGATGGAACGCACCGCATCCTCGACAAAGTCAACAAAAGCCGGATCTGAGCGTTCCCCGCTCTGGAGTACCAGAGAGGAGTAACCGTATTCCCTGCCCAGTTCGGCGGCCTGAAGTATTTCAGCTTTGGTCATGGCGAAACGCGGCACATTGGCATTGCTTTTTCTGATTCCGCAGTAAAGACAATCTTTTACGCAGTAGTCGGATATTTCAATCAGTCCGCGCAGACTCACCCGGCGTCCGATATAACGCTCCTTCATCTGATAGGCGGCACGGTAAAGTTTCTGCAGTTGGCCGGGATCGGTAATATCCAGCAGAAAACCCAGTTCCTCACGGTCAAGTGGTGAACTATCCTGCAATGCCTTATTCAGAATTTTATCCAGCTGTTCCATCTGATATTCCCGGTGAAAAAAAATCCCCGGAACAACCTTTCTGCATACGGCGGCTGTTCCGGGGGAAATGCTTTTATTTCAACAACTTAAAAGTTGAAATTATTTATCGAAAGCGTGTCCGGCAGAGCCGAGAACCTCAATGTTTTTGCGCATATAAAGTTCTTTGAGCGCAGTACGGGCCGGTCCCAGATATTTGCGGGGATCGAATTCCGCCGGTTTTTCCTTCAATACTTTGCGGATGGCGGCGGTCATGGCGAGACGTCCATCAGAGTCGATGTTGATCTTGCAGACGGCGCTCTTGGCGGCTTCGCGGAGCTGTTCTTCGCTGATGCCGATCGCGTCTTTGAGTTTTCCGCCGTTTTCGTTGATGATCTTGACCAGGTCCTGGGGAACGCTGGAGGAACCGTGCAGCACAATCGGGAATCCGGGGATCCGCTTTTCGATTTCCGCGAGGATGTCAAGCCGGATCTTCGGATCGTCACCGGGCTTGAACTTGTAGGCCCCATGGCTG
>CASECL010000012.1 GCA_949286445.1 uncultured bacterium
CTTTTCCCCCCTCCCCTGTGGTGAGTGAGGCATTGCAGACATTCAAATGGGAAACGCTCAACCGTTATCCGGATCCGGAAGCTGATGCGTTCCGCAGCGCGGTGGCGGCAAGATTCGGAGTATCAAAGGACAATGTGATTGCCGGCAATGGATCGGATGATCTGCTTACGATGCTCTTTCGTACGTTTACCGATGAAAAGCGTCCGACGGCTTTTTTCAATCCGACCTATTCTCTGTATGAAACGCTGGCAAAAATGCAGAATTCCGAGGTGATAAAGCTTAATCTGGGAAAAAATTTCTCTTTTCCCCCGGATGAAGAAATGTCCAAACTCAACCGGGCAAATCTTTTGCTGATTACCCGGCCCAATGCGCCCACTGGAAACGCTTTCCCCCTGGAAAGAATGGAAAAAATCCTGCGTGAATTTGACGGTATAACTGTATTTGATGAAGCCTATGCTGATTTTGCTGACGACAACTGCATGGAACTGGCGAAAAAATATGAAAAAGCTGTGGTAATGCGTACTTTGTCAAAAAGTTACTCTCTGGCCGGGCTCCGTCTGGGATACGCAGTCGGAAACGCGGCAGTTATCCGGGAGCTGATGAAGCTGAAAGACTCCTACAATCTGGACAAAATCACCCAGGCGGTGGGCCTGGCGGCGTTCCGGGAAGAGGAATACATGAAAAAGAACGCCGGAACCATCAGACGCTGGCGCGGAATGCTTGCCGCGGCTCTGGCGGAACGGAAATTCCGGGTTATTCCGTCACAGAGCAATTTTCTGTTTGTCTCGCCGCCGGACCGGGACGGGAAAAAATATTTTGAAGAACTGCGCAGACAAGCAGTTCTGGTAAGATATTTCTCTGCGCCTGAAACGGCAGAGTTTGTACGTATAACGATTGGAAATGAAAGGGAAATGCAACGGCTGCTTGATGCTACCGACAAAATTTTCCCGGTAAAATAAAACTTTCAAATGTGGAGGGAAGAATTATGGATTTACCATTTGGAAGCCTGACTCCGCGGGCAAGGCAGTCGCTTTTGCTGGCGGCAAAAGAGTCGGAAAGACTCAACCACGATTACCTGGGGACAGAACATCTGTTGCTGGGTATCCTCGCACTTAACGAGGGAGTGGCGGTCAAAGCACTGAAAAATATGAATGTAAATTTGAACCAGCTCCGGATTGAGGTGGAAAAAGCCTGTGGTCTGGGCAGTTCAACCAAACTTCAGGGGGCATTGCCGCTTACCGAAGGCATGCGCCGGGTGCTGCAGCTGGCGGCAGAAATTGCCAAGTCGATGAATTACAAATTTGTCGGCACGGAACACCTTCTGCTGGCAATTCTGCAGGACAGAAACAGCGTGGCGGCAAGAATTCTGAATAACCTTAATATTGACTTCAATGCTCTGCGCAATGAGGTCGTACGCACCCTGGATGCGGATTATCTCCCGGATGACGGGGAAGAAAACGGCACGGATGGCGGCAACGCCGGCTTTACCGGTTCAGCCGGTGCCGGACAGCCGGTAAATCAGAATGGCGGTGGAGAATTTGCCGCACTCAATGCGTTCGGCCGCAATTTAAGCGACCTTGCCACCAAAGGAATGCTCGATCCGGTGATTGGGCGGGAAAAGGAGATCGCCAGAGTAATCCAGATCCTCTGCCGCCGTACCAAAAACAATCCGGTGCTGATCGGAGAGGCCGGAGTCGGAAAAACCGCCATTGTTGAAGGACTGGCTCAGGCGATTGCAGATAAACGGGTACCCGCTCTGCTTCAGGATATAAAGGTTTACGCGCTGGATCTGCCGATGATGGTGGCGGGCACCAAGTACCGCGGTCAGTTTGAAGAGAGAATAAAGGCGGTTATTGACGAAGTGAAAAACTCAGGAAAAGTCATCCTCTTTATTGACGAACTTCACACCATCGTGGGAGCCGGAGGAGCAGAGGGAGCCATGGATGCCGCCAATATTATCAAACCGGCACTTTCCCGCGGGGAACTTCAGTGTGTCGGGGCAACCACGCTGGATGAATACCGCAACGGCATTGAAAAAGATGCCGCGCTGGAACGGCGTTTCCAGTCCATTATGGTAAATCCGCCGTCGGTGGAGGACTCCATAAAAATTCTTCAGGGTCTGGCTCCGGCTTACGAAAAATATCATAATGTGCGTTATTCGCCTGAAGCTCTGGTTGCGGCAGTGCGTTACAGTGAGCGTTACATCTCCGGGCGTTTCCTGCCGGATAAGGCTATCGACCTGATGGATGAAGCCGGAGCCCGGGCAAGAGTAAACGCAGTGAATTCTCCGCTGGACACCGCGGTTTTCGAGGAGGAACTCAAAAAAATCCGCGCCGCCAAGGAAAAAGCGGTTCAGGAACAGAATTTTGAAGAGGCCGCCGAATTGAGAAACCGGGAACGGGACACGTTGGAAAAACTCGATGCGGCCAGGGAGGAATACAAAAAGTCCTGTCAGGAAAATAAGCCCCTGATTACCGAAGACGACATCGCGGAGGTTCTCTCCAGCCTGACCGGGATACCGGTGCGCCGGATGGAGGAATCTGAGAACAAAAAACTTCTCCGGATGGAAAAGGAGATCTCCAAAGTCGTCATCGGACAGAAAGAGGCCATTTCCGCAGTTTCCCGGGCATTGCGGCGTTCACGCGCGGATCTTAAAAACCCCAACCGGCCCATCGGTTCATTTATTTTCCTCGGCCCTACCGGGGTGGGAAAAACGCTATTGGCAAAAACGCTGGCGGAATTCATGTTCGGCAGTCCGGATGCCCTGATTCAGATCGACATGTCTGAGTATATGGAAAAATTCAACGTCTCCAGATTGATCGGTTCGCCGCCGGGATATGTGGGGTACGGTGAAGGCGGAGAACTCACGGAACGGGTACGCCGCCATCCTTACAGCGTGGTGCTGTTTGATGAAATTGAAAAAGCGCATGGCGATGTGACCCATCTGCTGCTGCAGATTCTGGAAGAAGGTCATATTACTGACTCGCTGGGACGGAAAATTGATTTCCGCAATACCATTATCATTATGACCAGCAACATCGGTGCGGCAGAACTGGCAAAGGGTAATACCACACTTGGTTTCGGCGCGGCTGACAGCGTGCTTTCCGAGGAGAAAGCCAGGGAAAAACTGCTGGAAGCGGCAAGGAAATACTTCAAGGTGGAATTTCTCAACCGGGTGGATGAAGTAGTTGTCTTCCACCGCCTCAGCGAAAAGGAACTCAAGGTAATTGTCAATCTGGAATTGGATAAAGTTGCCTCCAGACTGAAAGAAAAAGGCTTGATGCTTGAAGTGCCGGATGAGGTAAAGAAATTCCTTATTTCCAAAGGCTTCATGCCGGAACTGGGAGCAAGACCGCTGCGCCGTGCAGTGGAGCGTTACCTGGAAGATCCGCTGTCAGATGAAATTCTCTCCGGTGCATTTGACGGGGCAAAGAAAATCAAAGTAGAACTGGATAAAGATAAAATACTGTTTTTCAAGGAGTGATGTTGTTTCGTACACGCCTCCTGATTAAACAGGATGAATTATTTACACAAAATCAGTTAACTCATGGAAGAATTGTTTGAACAGCTGTCACCGCGTCCGCTAGCAGACCGGCTCAGACCGTCCACTCTCGCTGAAGTGGCCGGCCAGGATCACCTGCTGGGGCCTTCCGGCCCTCTGCGGCTGATGCTTGACAGCGGCAAACTTTCCAGTTTCATACTCTGGGGACCGCCGGGATGCGGCAAAACCACCATTGCCAGAATACTGGCAACGGAAACCAATCTGCGTTTTGTTTCGCTTTCGGCGGTATTTTCCGGCATATCCGATTTGCGCAAGGCTTTTGATGAAGCGGCAATGTACCGGAAGAGCGGTCAGGGAACACTGCTTTTTGTCGATGAAATTCACCGTTTCAACCGGGCTCAGCAGGACGGCTTTCTGCCCTTTGTGGAAAACGGCACAGTAACTCTGGTCGGAGCCACTACGGAAAATCCCTCTTTTGAACTGAATGCGGCGTTGCTCTCCCGGTGTCAGGTTTTCGTCCTCAACCCGCTTGATCACGGGGCAATGGAGAAAATTATTCAGCGGGCGGAAGAGCTTATGGGCAGAAAACTTCCAGCCGATAAAGAGGGCCGCGATGAAATCATGTCTATGGCCGATGGAGACGGCAGATATCTTATCAACCTGATAGAAAGTGTTTATGATCTTTCCGGCGGAAAAACACTTGACCGGAAAGGATTGGAAAAAATACTGCAGCGGCGCGCCCCGGTTTACGACAAAGACCGGGAGGGACATTACAATCTGATCAGTGCATTGCATAAATCACTGCGCGGATCGGATGTTGATGCCGCGCTCTACTGGGCGGCACGGATGATCGCAGGAGGAGAAGATCCCAAATATCTGCTGCGGCGTCTGACCCGTTTTGCCATGGAGGATGTAAGTCTGGCAGATCCAAATGCGCTGAATATGGCAATATTATGCTGGGATGCTTATGACCGCCTGGGCTCTCCGGAGGGTGATATTGCCATAGCTGAACTGGTAATTTATCTGGGAACCGCGCCAAAATCCAACAGCGCGGATACCGCCTGGATGAGAGCAAGAAAGGCGGCGGAGGAATTCGGTTCGCTGACTCCGCCCAAACATATCTTGAATGCGCCGACCAGGTTGATGAAAAATCTGGGATACAGCAAAGGGTATATTTACGACCCGGATACTGAAGACGGATTTTCCGGGCAGAATTATTTCCCGGAAGAAATGGGCAGAAAAGTCTTTTACCGGCCGTTTGAACGCGGTTTTGAACGGGAAATAGCCAAGCGGCTGGCTTACTGGAATGAGTTGAGAAAGAGAAAATCGCAGGGTGAAAGAGGTGCAAAATGAGTGAAAAACCCAAAAAAATAAAAATCAATACCTTCCGTAAAATGAAGGAAAGAGGCGAAAAAATCGCCATGACCACCTGTTTCAGCGCGCCGAGTGCCCGGATCGCAACGGAGTCAGGTATTGATATGCTCCTGGTCGGCGATTCACTGGCCATGACGGTGATGGGGTACGAAAACACCCTGAAATTGACTATGGATGAGTCAATTATGCACTGTGCTTCATCCCGGCGCGGAGCACCTTATGCATTCATCGTTGGCGACATGCCGTTTCTCAGCTGGCAGGTGTCGGTGGAGGAAGCCATCCGGAATGCCGGACGTTTTCTCTGCGAGGGCGGAGCCGATGCAGTAAAACTTGAGGGAGGAGCCGAAATTACTCCGGTGATAAAACGTCTGGTCGCCGCCGGAATACCGGTAATGGGACACATCGGCATACTGCCGCAGAAAATACTTACCAGCGGCGGCTATTTCGTGCCCGGCCGTACGGAAGAATCGGCCGAAAGGCTGATGAATGACGCAAAAGCTCTGGAAGAAGCAGGCGTTTTCGCACTGGTTCTGGAGTGCGTTCCGGCGGAGCTTTCCGGCAGAATAAGCCGTGAACTGGCTATTCCCACCATCGGCATCGGAGGCGGGGTGCAGTGCGACGGTCAGGTACAGGTTCTGTGCGACATACTGGGATTGGGAGGCGATTTCCTGCCTAAGCATGCCAAGCGTTACGCGGAAATAGGCAAAAATATGCAGCAGGCGATTGCCACTTATGTACGGGAAGTAAAGGATGGCAGTTTTCCGACGCAGGAAAATTCTTTTTAACGCTTGTTTTTCAACGGGAAAGGCAAAATCATGAAGTGCCCGAGATGCGGCTGTATTGAAGATAAAGTTATTGATTCGCGTTCCAGCAAAGACGGTCTTGAAGTGCGCCGCCGCCGGGAATGTCTCAACTGCATGCACCGCTTCAGTACTGAAGAACACCTGATCCCGGATGATATAAAAGTAATCAAGAAAAATTCCGTGCGCGAGGATTTCCAGCGGGAAAAACTCCGCCGCGGCATTGCCAACGCCTGTTACAAACGCCCGGTGAGCGAATCTGATATCGAACACATTGTCGATGCAGTATCCGGTGCGGTGCTTGGCGAATTTGAAAAAGAGGTGCCTTCCAGTGAAATCGGACGCCGGGTAATGGCGGAACTGCGCCGGGTGGATCAGGTCGCTTATGTAAGATTTGCCTCAGTTTACCGCAAGTTCAAGGATGTGGAAGAATTCATCGAAGAGATAAGGGCGTTGAAATGAGAAACGATTCCCCGGTTGATGTGCCGGACACAATAAATCCCCCCTTCCCGGAAGACGACACGGTAAAAGAGGAAATTTTCCTGCTTGATCCGGCTGGCGAACGCAGGGTATTTTCCGCTCCGGATCTGGCAGTGCAGCTGGATCGCTGTTTTGCCTCCGCCGGCATGAGCGATGCCGGATACCTGGCAGAAGATATAGCTCTGGCTTTGGAATACCGCCTTTACCACTATCCCGGCCGGGAGGAAAATGCAGAACTGGTTTTCCGGACTGATGAGGTGAATGAGGTGATGTGTTCACTGCTCAGAGACCTTAATCTTTCCAGGGTGGAAAAAGTATTCCGGGAACGCAACGGCATTGTCAGCTACTATATTCTTCCGGATATGGAAGCAGTCCTGCGGTCTGCCGAAACTGCATTGGACGGGGTGGAAAGAAACCGGATCGAATACATAGCAGGAAAAGTATTTGATGCGCTGCGCACGCTGCACCTATCCATGGCTTCAGAAAAACTTATGGAGGAACTGGCGAAGAATTTTGATGAAGAGCTTCCTCCGGAAAGAATTTTTTCACCGCCCTCTGCCGCCGACCGCACTGACGGGGAATATCTGGCGGAAAGTACCGATATTCTCGGTGCCGGCGAAGGGAAAATGCTTTACTTTTATTACGAAAATGAAGTGGTTTCATTTTCCGGCATTACCCGTTATCTTCCTACACTGCGGGTGGGAATAAAACTGATGAATTTTGCCGCAGTGGAAAACCTATCTGCTCCGCTGCTTGAACTCGATCTCTACGGGCGGCTGGCGAAACTCAGTGAAAGTCTGGTTGAACTCCACCGTGCGGCGGAAAAACGCTGTCCAAATACAGAATTTCCGGTTTTTCTCCATTTTGTTGACCTTGACCGTTTTATCCAGGCATATTTCGGCACCGGCCGAACCCGGCGCGGGGGAAGAAGAGACGAAATCTGCCGGGAAATTACCAATTCACTGCCATTTGCATTTGAGATAGTAATTCCATGATATTTTTTCTTTAAGCGGATTGAAAAAAACGATTTCCGGGTGTATATTAAAGGACGTTATCCAGACTTGAAAAACAGGATTTATCACCCGTGGAAAAGCTCATTACTGTACAAAATAAACTCGGACTTCACGCCCGTCCCGCCGCCGCTCTGGCCGGCGCGGCAGTGAAGTTCAGTTCGGAAATCCGGGTCCGCCGTGCCGATGCCGATGAGAATGCTCCCGGGGCAGACTGCAAAAGCCTGCTGGATTTACTCATGCTTACTGCAGGGAAAGGCACCGAACTTTGCTTTATATTCGACGGCGAAGATGCCGAGGCGGCTTTCTCTGAAATATCCCGGTTGTTCAACGACAAATTTGGAGAGGAGTAATTTCCCTTGGATAATTCATTTCGCATGGGCAAAGCCATTGCCGTAGGACAGGAAAAAATATTTACCGCGCTGCCGGTTTCGCCGGGCGTGGCGATCGGTCGTGCATTCCGTTACGGGGCGGTCTCCGCCGAACCGGAAAAACGCATTATCCGGCCGGAAGAGGTGCAGAGCGAGCTCGAAGCATTAAATCTTGCCATTGAATACACCAAGCAGGACATAAGCAAACTTCACGGCGATTTAAAACAGAAACTGGATTCTGAAAGCGCGGAAATTTTCAACGCCCATTTGATGATCGTTTCTGATCCCGGTTTACTCAAAGACGCCCGCAAACTGGTGGAACAGGAGCATTACGGGGCGGAATATGCCTTTTTTGCCGCGGCATCCCGTTACGCGAGAGTTTTGAGCGAAATGCCGGATGAATACTTCCGGGAACGTGCTTCCGATGTGCGGGATGTAGCCATGAGGGTAGTAAACCGGTTACGCAAAGATAAGGGAAATTACGGCAATAAACTGGAAGATAAACGCATTATATTTGCTCATGATCTTTCTCCGTCGGAAACCGCCCTGCTCGACCGTAATCTGGTGCTCGGATTTGCGGTCGAAAGCGGCAGTGCCACCAGCCACACCTCGATACTGGCACGCTCGCTGCATCTTCCGGCGGTGTCGGGAGTTCCTCCGGAGGTGATGAATGATCTTTCTGCCGCAGACAAAGTGATTTTAGACGGCTATTCCGGCAAAATAATTATCAATCCGGAAAAGCGGACAGAAGAGGCTTACATACTTAAAGCCGAGGCGGCCGGCAAATTCTATTCCGGGCTGCAGCGTGATCATGCCTTGCAGGCAGAGACCAAAGACGGCTTTACGGTTCAACTGGCAGCAAACCTCGCCTCGCTGGATAATCTGGATGAATTGCAGGCAAGCGGAGCCCAGGGGGTGGGGTTGTTCAGAACAGAATTTATGCTGTTCAATACCTCCAGGCTTCCCGGCGAAGAGGAACAGTTTGAGGTGTACCGCAAACTTATGCTGGCCAATGAACGCAAACCGGTAATCATACGGACATTTGATGTCGGCGGAGATAAATTCACCGACTTGTTCGGCCGCCCGGCAGAAGCCAACCCGTTTCTTGGACTGCGCGGCATAAGACTGTGTTTGAAAGAACAGCGCAAACTTTTCCGGGATCAGCTCAAAGCACTGCTGCGGGCCGGCGAATTCGGGGACTTGCGAATAATGCTCCCCATGGTTTCGGTAACCGAGGAAATATTGGAGACCAGAAGTCTGATACTGGAACTTTATGACGAGCTTGCCGCAGAAAAAAAGCACTTTTCCAGGCAGTGCAAACTTGGCGTGATGATCGAAACTCCTGCCGCCGC
>CASECL010000013.1 GCA_949286445.1 uncultured bacterium
CCGAAATTTTACAGCGGGAACGGCCGTCTGGAAGCTACCGAAGTTTACGTTTCCTCAAAACTGGCAGGGCGGATTGAAAAAATCTTCGTCAAAGAGGGCGATCTGGTAAAAAAGGGCGACAAGCTGGTGCAGATGCAGACCAGTACCCTGGAGGCGGAAAAAGCCGCTACTCTGGCAAAAATAAAGGTTCAGGAGGGCGAACTTGCCATGGCTAAAGCCACGGTTAAGCAGAAAGAGAGTGCTTTCAGCGGCGCAGAAAAGGAATTCAAACGTCAGAGTACCCTTATAAGCAGCAACGCCGTAAGCCAGCGTGCTTATGATGAGGCTGAAACCCGTTACAATAATGCCAAGGCTGAGCTGGAATATGCCAAAGCCAATGTTATTGCCGCAGAGGGCAAGGTGGCGGAACAGAAAGCTGAATTGCAGCGCATTGAATCTGATATCAAAGACAGTCTGCTTACTGCCGCTTATGACGGCCGGATACAATATCTGCTCGCTCATGAGGGAGAAGTGCTCGCCGCCGGCGGCCGGGCGATGAATTTAGTAAATCTCACCGATTCCTACATGACTTTCTTTTTGCCGACCAACATTGCCGGCCGGGTGAAGATGGGGGCTGAGGTTAAACTGGTGCTCGATGCCGCACCGCAATATGCCTTCAATGCCAAAGTAACTTACATTGATCCGGTGGCTCAGTTCACGCCGAAGAGCGTGGAGACCAAGGTGGAACGTGAAAAACTTATGTTCCGGATCAAGGCCAGTCTCAATGCCGAAGCACTGCGTAAATACATTGACGATGTTAAAACCGGTCTGCCCGGTGTCGCCTGGGTTAAGCTGGATCCGGAAGCCGACTGGTCCAAGTCACCGGTAAAAGCCGCCGTTCCGGGAGAATATATCCTGGAAAATGCCGCCCCGGCAAAATAATCCGCAAAATCGCAGAAAAGTTTTTTTGAGTAATCATTTCAGGATTAAAAATGCCGTTAAAATCAGATGACATAAAAGGGAACGAAGCAGTAGTAGAGTTCCGGGAGCTTTCTCTTTCCTACGGCAGTACAGTCGGCATAGACCGCCTTTCACTGGCATTGCCGCCGCGGAAACTTATTGGTCTGATCGGGCCGGACGGGGTGGGCAAATCCACTCTGCTTTCCCTGATTACCGGGGCTCACGCCATGCAGAAAGGCGAACTCCGGGTTCTGGGCGGGGATATGAGGGATGCCGCCCACCGGGAAAAGATCTGCCCGAAAATTGCCTATATGCCTCAGGGGTTGGGGAAAAACCTTTATTTTACCCTTACCGTTGAGGAAAATCTCCAGTTTTTTGCCCGGCTTTTCGGGCAGGATGAAGCAGAACGCCGGAGAAGAATTGACCGGCTGACCAAAAGTACCGGACTTTACCGCTTTCTCAACCGGCCGGCAGGGAAACTTTCCGGCGGAATGAAGCAGAAACTCGGACTTTGCTGTTCATTGATTCACGACCCGGATCTGCTGGTGCTGGATGAACCAACCACCGGTGTTGACCCGCTGGCCAGAAGACAGTTCTGGGATCTTATTGACAGTATCAGGTCGGAACAGCCGGATTTAAGCGTTATTGTTGCCACCGCGTATATGGATGAAGCTCAGCGTTTTGACTGGCTTATCGCCATGGATGACGGGCACATACTGGACACCGGCACACCGGAGGAATTGCTGAAAAAGACCGGCAGTCCGGATCTGGATGCCGCCTTTATTAAATTGCTGCCGGAAGAAAAACGCGCCGGACACCGCCAGCTGGTGGTGCCGCCGCTGGAAACCGATAATGAAATATCTATTGAAGCGGAAAACCTTACCAAGCGTTTCGGCGATTTTACTGCGGTTGACCATGTAAGTTTCAAAATCAGACGGGGTGAAATATTCGGTTTCCTCGGCTCCAACGGCTGCGGCAAAACCACCACCATGCGGATGCTGACCGGCCTCCAGCCGGCAACTGAAGGGGTGGCAAAGCTTTTCGGCAAACCGGTTGACGGTAAATCA
>CASECL010000014.1 GCA_949286445.1 uncultured bacterium
CAGGCTCAGCTCCGGCTTAATATCAAAGAGGGGGCGGAAGTAGTTCACTTTATCCGGGATACCAATGATCCCAAAATTGTCACCAAAACCTATGTTCTGAAACACGCCGATCCCTATTCCATACGGCCCTATCTGCGGGAAATGGTTCAGGCTCAGCGGGTGGATTACAATAACGCTGTCGGCCGGGCAAATCCGGATTATTACAATACTTACAGCAAGGACAACTCGGATAAAACCCAGAAAATTTTTGTCCCCTGCGGCATAGAGTGTGTCAAATTTGCCGACGGTACCGGGATAATCATGATTTCTGCCGAAGAATACCGTTTCCGCAGCAGTGTCAACGGCATGGGAATTGATGAACTGGTTGCCCGGCTTGATCAGCCCGGAATAATGAATTCCTCCGGTCAGCCCAAATACATCTATTTCCCCGCCAACCGCAGTGCGGAAGATTTGCAGAAGATGATCAAACTGGTCGGTGCCAACGTTTCCAACGATACGGTGGAGCTGATCGGCGGCAAGGACAAGGTTGAACTGGATCCGGATTTGAACTGTCTCTTTTTCAATACCGCGCTTTATTCCCGGAAAAACATCGAAGAAATGCTGAAAATTTACGACATCACCCCCCCGGAAGTGCGGATAACCTGCACCGTATATGAAATTGATGCGGAAAATGACGGCATGCTGGGACTGGATTTCCAGAGCTGGAAAAATAATGACGGGGTAAAGCTGTTCCAGACCGGAGCCAACTGGTCGCACAATTACAATATCAAAGACATTGTTGCCCCGGTAAATCCGGATGGCACGATCAATACGCATTACTTCAATTTCCAGCCTCAGTGGAATACCCGTTTTCTGGATTTCCTGGTCTCCAAAGGCAAAGCCAGGGTATTTTCATCCGGCACTCTGGCGGTTCAGAACGGCACCAGCGGCAACCTGACCCGTTCCAGCGGTATTCTCTATGCCGCGCTGAAAAAGATTGAAAGTTCCGATGCCACCGGAAAAGGCGAACACGGCAATGAAGTGGATGTTACAACTGCCAATGCCAAATTCAAGTTCACCCTTGATGTGCTGCCGGTGATTACAGAAAAAGCCACTACTTTGTCGGTGAAAGTTGCCACCAGAAGTCTGCTGGGTTACACTTCAGGCGGCGAAGTACGCACCAGTGATTACAGTACAAGTCAGGATGTTATGCTTGGCAATGGCAAAACCCGTTTCTACCTCGGCGGAGTGGAAAAAGCTCAGGTGGTAAGTGAAAACGGAGGCATCCCGCTGCTGAAAGACATCCCCTTTGTCGGCTGGCTCTTCTCCACCGAACGTGAATCCACCAAAAAAACTCAGATTGTAGTCGTTGCCGACTGTGAAGTCATCCGGCCGGACAGCAAGATCAATCCGGAGGAGCTGGAGAAAATCGAAATCATTCGGCAGATCGGCGAAAATGCCGGAGAAAGCAACCGTTACGGTTACCGGCAGTTCGGGCTTGACCCGGAGCGCGGCAGCGCGTTCTGATATGGAGGATGACACGCCGCAGAAGATTTTAAGCGGCAGTTGACCTAACCGGGAGGGAAATAAAAAGTAAACGGAAAAGGCAGATGTTTCTGCCTTTCCCGTTTCTTTTTATTGCTCCGGGCGGAGATGGTTTAATTTCTCCGCCGGTTTTGTTGTCAAGACTTACTCGTTGGGGAAGATTTGGAAGCCGTAGTAAGCATCATTGCCGTGTTCGACTACATCCAGCCCCTTGAGTTCTTCTTCTTCAGTGACCCGGATGCCCATGGTGCGCTTCATGATGGCAAACATCACTACACCAATTCCGAACGACCAGGCAACGTAGGTAGCCGACCCCAGAAGCTGAACTCCGAGTTGTCTCAATCCGCCACCGTAAAGCAGTCCGGTGCTGGCGGCAGCTGTACCCAATACCGCTTCAGCGTTGAACAAGCCGCAGGCAATCGTTCCCCAGATGCCGTTGACCGCGTGAACGCTGACCGCACCCACCGGGTCGTCAATGTGAATCCGATCGAGGAAGAGAACACTCAATATTACCAGCACACCGGCAACCGCTCCGATAATGATTGCTCCGACGGGAGTAACGGTATTGCAGGGGGCGGTGATGGCAACCAGACCGGCCAGAGAACCGTTAAGAACCATGGAAAGATCCGGTTTTCCCAGGATTATCCACACGGCGATCAGGGCACTGACTGTGCCGGATACCGCGCCGAGGTTGGTAATGAAAGCAATTCTGCCGATACTGCCGTCCGCAGCAAGGGTTGACCCGGGATTGAAGCCGAACCAGCCGACCCACAGAATCAGCACACCCAGGGTGGCAATTACCAAATTATGCCCGGGAATGGAGTTGCTTTTTCCCTCGGCATTGTATTTCCCGATACGGGGACCGAGTGCCATTGCGCCGGCCAGAGCCAGGCAGCCGCCTACGGTATGCACCACGGTGGAACCGGCAAAGTCACAGAAACCTAAATTTCCCAGCCATCCTGCGGCTTCGGCATTGAATAATCCGCCCCATGCCCATTTGCCGGCAATAGGATAGATGAATGCACTGACAATACAGGAGTAAAGCAGGTAGGCCGAAAACTTGGTTCGTTCTGCGACCGCTCCGGAAACAATGGTGGCAGATGTGGCACAGAACATAGTTTGAAAGAACATGAATGTCCAGTTCCAGTCAGCGGCACTTTCAAATACTTTCATGAAAAAACCGTCTGTTCCAATCAGCCCCCAGGCTGTTTTCCCGAACATGAATGCTGACCCAATCAGGAAAAAAGCCAGACTGCCGACCGCGAAGTCCATCAGATTTTTCATCATGATATTGGCGGCATTTTTTGCCCTGGTAAAACCGGTTTCCACCATGGCAAATCCGGCCTGCATAAAGAAAACCAGCACTCCGCCAATTACTACCCATACAATATTAAGATTGTCTTTATTTTGTGAAGTCGCCTTCATCACCAGATCGCTGTTTGCTGTCTCAGGTATCTGCAAATCAGCAGCGGGAAGCATGGCGGCCGTAAAAAAAGCGGTTAGCAAAATCAGTAATTTTAAAACTCGGAATGTTTTCATTTTATTTTTCTGTAACCTGTATTGAATTTTTTTTCATATTACCGTGGAAACGAAATCTTTTATCAGCCGATGGCTTCCTGTCCGCGCTCTCCGGTACGGATGCGGATGCAGTCTTCCATGGGAAGCACGAAGATTTTTCCGTCCCCGATTTTACCGGTTCTTGCACCGGCGCAGATGCCGTCGATGGTACGTTCGACAAAATCGTCATTGACCGCGATGGCGAGGCGCATTTTCTTGAGCAGATTTACTTCCCGCAATACGCCGCGGTAACTTTCCATGAAGCCTTTCTGGCGGCCGCAACCGAGGGCGGTGGTGACTGAAATTTTGAACACCTCGCGTTTGTAAAGTTCCTGCTTTACCGCATTGAGGCGTTCCGGCTTGATGTACGCAATAATAAGTTTCATTTTTCTTCCTTTCCGGAACTTTGGTTTATTGGGGGTTGAATTCATTTTTCCGGGATACATAGCAAACAGCGTGCCAAAAATGCCGGTAATAGAAGGTTGCCTGGGAAAATAACTGTAATTTTGAGGCGGAAAAATAAAGAATCAGGTATTTTTTTATATCATAAAACCAAAGAAAAAAACTATATCGTTACAAAAATGTATTATTTTAAAAATAGATAATGTTACAAAAAATGTATTATTTTGGGACTGTTATGATGTTGTTTCCGACGGTGGATAATGCACGGGATACAGCATTTTTTGAATATACGGTTCAGGAGTAATATTGTTGCAAACCAGGAAGTTATAAAAGATAAAGATAAGTTTATCTTGAGTGCTTAATATATAATGGGTGTAATAATACAGGGTATCAAAGATGTATAAAGATCGGATGTCAGATTTTTTATTTGCTGCTGATTGTGGAAAATTTATTTTAAAACGTAATAATATGTCAGTGGATTAACAATTTTGCAATAAAACGTACTGCGGTTTTATCCCGGTTTTCCGGGTTAAGAAAAATTTTATGCCTTATTGTTAAGCCATAATTTCCCGGCGGCCATTGCTTCTGAAGAAATACTAATCCGGAAAGGTTTGAAAAAGAAAGAGCGGGAAAGGAAAGAACCTTTCCTTAAAAGGGTTTTCCTTTCCCGCAACTATTTCATTTCCCAGCAGTTAAAAGGTTTTCACTTCTTGCAGTCAGTTATTATTTTCTGATTTAATTGTATCGTTGTCGTCGTCGGGGTAGTCGAAGTAAAATATCATATTGTCCCGCAAGTAGCGATGCACTTCGCATGACTCCGGCGGTGCAAATGGCAGATTTTTTTCCGGTTTTTCTGATGCCGGATAGAATTTGCCGTCATGCCAGATACAGCCGATATACTTACCGCCATACAAGTCGTTTTTAATTTCCCTGGCCGGGTATTTTTTATCATTGAACCAGAATGAAATTTGGTCATCATCTCCTGCCGGCCCCCAGAAAGTAACAGGTTCTCCCGGAAGTTCTGCCCGGTAAAGTTTGGAAGCTTGTTCAAAAATAAGTTCTGTCCGGAATGGGTTGGCACTGACCAGGTAGATGCCGGATTTGTCTTCCAGTATCAAATCTCCATTTGGAAGCCGGAATACATTAATAAGCGTTTTTCCCCCGGTATTGGTAATGAGATATTTTTCAATAGTTCGGGTGGGGGATTTAAATTGAAGCTGATAATTGTATTCTGCCAGAAAGGGGTGGATGGACTGCTGCTGGAAATACAGCTTGCCGCCATCAGCACTTTCAAACGGTAATTCATGCTTTATCCATCCCCGGCTGGATCTTGGCAGAAGAAACGTTATGGTAGTGATTAAATACACCAATGTGAAAACGACAAACAGGAGTATGAAAATTACCGGCGAGGCAATCATCAGGTGTTTCCAGTTGACCTGATATTTCTTTACGCAATAGACGCCGAGCAGAACAATAAGCGCAATGCCCATTGGAATTGCAAATGCAGTTATTAACGGCGGAATTGCAGGGCAATGCAAAATAAGAAAGATAAGTAAAACCCCCAGCGGTGCAGTCTTCAAGGCGGCCAGAAAACCGTTCCGGCTTTTTCTGCACCGCGGTATCAGCCATAGAATTGCCGGGATAATTCCCAGGGTGAGGATTAGAATCGCTGCGGTAGCAAGGTATGAATACATAATCAATGGCCCTCCGTTTTATCTGCATTGAATTCTGCCTGGTTTTCTGCGTTGCCGGAAACACATTCACATTCCTGTTGAATTTATTATATATCGTTAAAATTATTTTTCAAGTATTTAGTCGATTATGCAAAAGTCGATTTTGGCTTTAGATAAGGCGGCAAAGCCGACGCATACTGACG
>CASECL010000015.1 GCA_949286445.1 uncultured bacterium
ACATATATAGTGTTAGCATGATTCATATCATTATCAGACAGATATAACAGGACAGTTAAAACGTTGGTCGGGGTGAGAGGATTTGAACCTCCGACCCCTGCGTCCCGAACGCAGTGCTCTAGCCAGACTGAGCCACACCCCGACATAAAACTAACAGCACCCTAAAACAGACCGCATCTCAGCCCGCCGGGCCGCTGTTCCATTAATATAATCGCCTTTTTGTTAAAATCAAGCCGTAATTATTTACATTTTTACTTTTTTTGGGTAATTTACGGCAAGATGGCTTTCAGTTCACCGGAAATTTGGCGGAAATAGATTTCAAAATGCCATAAAAAAGTTATTTTGCCAGTGCCAGCATGGCCACTC
Organism: uncultured bacterium; assembly: GCA_949286445.1. GTDB lineage: Bacteria > Verrucomicrobiota > Lentisphaeria > Victivallales > Victivallaceae > CASECL01. The sequence goes on from CASECL010000015.1 coordinate 367, forward strand.
CCGCCAGAATCAGCACCAGAGCCCAGGCTTTTTTCCAGATATTGCGGTCACGGAAAAGGTAACACCCCAGCGCAAAACTCACAATCACATTGCACCGGCGCACCAGCGAAATAATGGATATTTGAATATCCGGCAGACTTACCGCATAAAAATAGGTGTAATCCGCCAGAATCAGCAGTATGCCGGTTATGAAAATCGACCATCGCCAGTGAAAAACATGCTTATGCCCGAAACAGAGACTGCGGACCGCAAAACTCAGCCCCAGAACCGCTACCAGATCAATGGAAAAATAAAACTGTACTGTCAATGGAGAAATTCTTACTACATTAAGCAGATATTTATCATACAATGCCGATCCCGCTCCCAGCAGGGTGCCGATCATAATCAGATATATTCCCCGGTGATGCAGAAAATCTATCTTTTCTGATTTGCCAAGCACCGAAAAAAGATAATACCCGACAAAAATCACTATCATCGCCACCCATTGCCACGGAGTCGGTTTTTCGCTGAAAAGCAGAATGCCCCCCAGCAGTGTCCACAATGGCGAAGTCGCCCGGATCGGCGCGGCAATGGATATCGGCAGATCCCGCATGGCATAATAAACACATATCCAGCTTGATCCCACCAGCATTGATTTAAGCAGAATGAGAATGAATTCTCTGCCGGTGCAGACTGACGCCGCGGCAAATTTACCGCCGCATAAAGTGATTATCAGAAAAAAAACCGTACCGGTCAGGGTGGCAAAAAAAAGTGCCGGCATTACTGAATTATCTTTGACCGCTGATTTTTTGCCGACATCATAAAAGCCGAGCAATACTGAGGATAACAAAATCGGCGGCAGCCAGGCCGGAAGTGAAGAAAACATTTGTCAGAACCTCCTGGAAATTATCTTATTAATATACCGCCGGAACCGGTGTTTTTCAAGAATATTTTCTTAAATACCGCAGTGAAACAGAAAACGGGCGGAAAACCGTGATTGCGGTTTTCCGCCCGTCGCAACTGCAAGTATCGGACTTGTGTTTTCCCCCGGAAACTGCCGGAAAAAATATGGTTCGATTGTTTATTTGCCGCGCTTTACATAGGTGGTATGCAGCAATGTATGCGCCACATGGCTTCCGGGTTCCCCCAGAAATTCCGCATAAAGCTGCTTTATGGCGGGATTCTGGTGAGATTTGCGGATCGGCAAATCTTTATCCGCCCGGTACAGGGCCTCCATCCGTTTTCGCAGAATGTCGGAGTTGCCGTGATGATACGGCTGTCCGCCGCCATTAATGCAGCCGCCGGGGCAGGCCATAATCTCAATGGCATGATAATTTACTTCGCCCTGTTTGATTTTTTCCAGCAGTTTCCTGGCGTTTCCCAGACCGGAGCAAACCGCTGCTCTCAATTCCAGATCACCGACTTTAACGGTGGCTTCTTTGATGCCGTCCAGACCGCGGACGGCAGTAAAATCAATTTTCTGTAAATCACTGCCGCTAATCCAATCCGCCGCTGTACGCAACGCCGCCTCCAGTACGCCTCCTGTCACCCCGAATATCACTGCCGCACCGGTGGAATCCCCCAGCGGAGAATCATATTGGGCTTCTTCCAATTCATCAAACATTATACCGGCTTCTTTAATCATATCTGCCAGTTCCCGGGTGGAAATAACAATATCCACATCCGGTACTCCGTTGTTGGAAAATTCCTCCCGTGATGCTTCATATTTTTTTGACAGGCACGGCATTACAGAGACTACCACCATATTTTCCGGGGCGACGCCAATCTTCTGAGCATAGTAGCTCTTGGCAATGGCACCGAACATCTGCTGAGGAGATTTCGCGCTGGACGGCATATAAGTAAGTTCCGGGAACTGATGTTCCAGAAATTTTACCCAGCCGGGACAGCAGCTGGTGAGAATGGGCAGATTTTCATTGCGGGTAATGCGTTCCACAATTTCGGTGGTTTCCTCCATAATGGTCAAATCCGCGGCAAAATCAGTATCAAAAACTTTGTCAAATCCCATCAGTTTCAATGCCGCCACCATTTTCCCGGTGCTGATTGAGCCGGGGGGCAGGCCGAAGGCTTCGCCAATAGCCACCCGTACTGCCGGAGCGGTTTGTACCACCACGGTTTTGGTATTGTCGTTCAACGCCCGCCAGACCGGGTATTTGTAATCCATTTCCGTCAATGCTCCCACCGGACAGGCCTGCACGCATTGTCCGCAGAAAACACATTCCGTTTCCGCCAGCGGCTTCAGGTTGGCCGGAGCCACTACCGCTTCAAAACCGCGGTTAACTGCAGACAGTACTCCTACGGTCTGAATGACATTGCAGGCGGTTTCGCAGCGGCGGCACATGATGCATTTGTCCAGATCCCGGGCAATGGCTTTGCTGGAATGATCTTTGGGGTAGGTGGACTGTTCACCTTTGAAGAGAACGTGATGCAGTCCCATTTCCTGCGCCAGAGCCTGAAGCTGGCAATTCAGATTTTTTGCGCAGGTCAGGCAGTCCTTGGGATGGTCGGAAAGCAGAAGATCCAGAATAGTGCGCCGGGCATTAATGGCGCGCAGTGAATTGGTTTTTACTTCCATACCCTCAGTTACCGGTGTACTGCACGCCGGAGCCAGATTGGGGCGTCCTTTTACCTCCACCACGCAGATGCGGCAGGAGCCGTTACGGTGTTCCACATTGAAACAGTCCATCTTGAAATGGCACAAAGTCGGTATGCGGATATCCAGTTTCTCCGCGGCTTCCAGAATGGTGCTGCCGGCCTCCACGCTCACCGGACGGCCGTTTATGGTCAAATTAACTTGCATAATTTCTTACTCCGTTTTTTCAGTTTTTTTCCACCGCGTGGAACTTGCAGACATTGAAACATACCCCGCATTTAATGCACTTGTCCGGATCGATGACATGCTTCTGCTTGCGTTCGCCGGAGATGGCGTTCACCGGACAGCCGCGGGAACAGAGAGAACAGCCGACACAGCGGTCGCTGATGGTATATCTGATCAATTTGGCGCAGACTCCTGCCGGACAGCGGTTTTCGGTGACATGGGCGATGTATTCATCTTCAAAGTTGGCCATCGTGGAAAGAACCGGATTGGGCGAAGTCTGTCCCAGGCCGCAAAGGGCGGTATCTTTGATGGTATGGGAAAGAATTTTAAGTTTTTCAATGGTTTCCATCGTGCCGGTGCCGGAGGTGATTTTTTCCAGCATTTCATACATCCGGCGGTTGCCCACCCGGCAGGGGGTGCATTTGCCGCAGGATTCATCCAGGGTGAATTCCAGGAAAAACTTGGCGATGTTAACCATGCAGTCGTCTTCATCCATCACGATCATGCCGCCGGAACCCATCATGGAACCGATGCTTTTCAAACTCTCATAATCAATGGGTAAATCCAGATTTTTTGCGGTGATGCAGCCGCCGGAGGGACCGCCGGTCTGCACGGCTTTGAATTTCCGGTTGTTTTTGATGCCGTTTCCGATGATGAAAATAATGTCGCGCAAAGTCATGCCCATAGGTACTTCCACCAGGCCGACTTTTGCCACTTTCCCGGCCAGGGCGAATACTTTTGTCCCCGGTGAACCGGCGGTGCCGATGGAACGGAACCAGTCAGAACCTTTGCGGACAATGGCGGCTATGCAGGCAAAAGTTTCCACATTGTTTACCACTGTGGGTTTTCCCCAGAGGCCCTGAACGGCGGGGAAGGGGGGTTTTACGGTAGGTTCGCCGCGTTTTCCCTCAATAGAGTGGATAAGAGCGGTTTCCTCGCCGCAGACAAAAGCTCCCGCACCGAATTTTATTTCAATATCGAAATCAAACCCGCTGCCGAAAATATTTTTGCCCAGCAGCCCGCATTCCCGGGATTGCCGGATGGCGTTTTCCAGCCGTTTGACCGCCAGCGGATATTCCGCCCGGATATAGATCACCCCCTGGTGTGCGCCAATGGCGTAACCGCCGATGGCCATAGCTTCCAGCACGCTGTGAGGGTCGCCCTCCAATACGGCCCGATCCATGAATGCGCCCGGATCGCCTTCATCGGCATTGCAGATAATGAATTTTTCCGGATTTTTCTGATCAGCGGCAAACTGCCACTTTCTGCCGGTGGGAAAGCCGCCGCCGCCGCGCCCCCGCAGTCCGGCGGCAGTAATCAGATCAATAACTTCCTGGCTTTTCATGGTGGTAAGAGCTTTGGCCAATGCGGAATAACCGCCGGAAGCAATGTATTGTTCCAGGCTTTCCGGATTTATTCTGCCGGTATTCCGCAGCACAATTCTGGCCTGGAGTTCGCCGTCGGCAGGGGTTTCGTTTTCCGGGTAATACCAATTGCGCTCAATCGTGGTGGTTCCCACTGCCGGACCGTTGATCCCGGCGTCCAGTATGGCGGACACCTGTGAAGAATTGACATTGCCGTAAATAAAGCGTTTGCCGTTTTGCTCATCCAGCAGCATCATGACCGGTTCGGCATAACACAATCCCATACAGCCGACTTCGCTTATTTCGACGGCATTTTCCAGATTGCGTGATTTGATCTGGCGATAGAGTTCTTTAAGCACTTCGGCGGTTCCGGCGGCGATACCGCAGGTGCCCATGGACACCAGAATACGCAGCGGCGGCCTGGGGCGGGTGTTTTCCTTTTCCGCCGCGCGGGCGAGATCGGCAGGTGAAGAAATCTTCATATTTTACTCCCTGTGAACTTGAGTTTTTTTATTCAATCTTCGTATTCTTTAATCACATCGGCCACTTTTTCCGCGGTCATATTGCCGTAAACTTTGTCGTCAACCATAACCACCGGAGCCAGACTGCACGCTCCGACGCAGCGCAGAGCTCCCAGAAAAAATTTACCGTCCGGGGTGGTTTCCCCCTCCCGGATATTAAGGCGGCGGCGGAACTCGTCCAGCACTTTGCCTGCCCCTTTGACAAAACAGGCAGTACCGGTGCAGACACTGATCTTGTGGCGTCCGATAGGTTTGTCGGTAAAGTAACTGTAAAAACTGATCACACCGTAAACATCAGCCCGGGTAATGGCGAGTTTTTTGGCTACATGATCCTGAAGTTCTTCCGGCAGATAACCCAGCAGGCTCTGGGCGCGGTGCAATATTTGGATCAGGCAGCCGCGTTTGCGGTCGGGGAATTTTTCCAGTTCAAGAGAGTCGATGTATTGATCGAGGATGTCGAATTTTTCTTGCCATTCCGGGGGAATTGCGGCCCTGTTCCCATTGCACTGACAGTTGCAAGCCATAGTTATCTCCTTGAATTTCAGTTGCTTATCTGACGGATTTAAGTGTTTGATTTTTCCGTTGTCCGGCAGAAATGTTGTTTGGTATGGCGTAACGTAACTTGTTTTTCCGGAAAAATCAAGGGGGAAAAATAAGAAAAATAAGATTTTTTTATCTTATAAGGCCTTGATAATTAGATTGATAAAAAAATATCAAACCACTTTGGATACCGTTATATCCGGAATATTGATATCTGGAGTGATTTTGGTTTGACAAACCTGATAACCCGGATTATATTGCATGGTTGAGGGGAGATAGTTTATATGTCGCCGGAATGAAATGATTACCGGAAAAAAGCAAATTCAAAACTCTGGAGAAAATGGAGAAAATGAAAAAACCGGACAGTAAAATTGCCGTTACCCTCTTTAATCTCAGAGACTTCTGCAAGACGCCCGATGATCTTGACCGGACTTTGGAAAAAGTTTGTCAGATCGGTTATCAGGTGGTTCAGGTCTCCGGTGTGCCGCTGGAGGCGGAGACGGTGAAAAAGGCTCTCGATAAACACGGGCTTTTCTGCTGTGCCACTCATGAAAATCTGGAAATGATTTCCCGACCGGAAAAACTGGCGGAACGTCTCGCCATTCTGGAGTGTGATTTTGCCGCTCTCGGCGCACCGCCGCCGGAATACCGGACCGGAGACGGTTTTGAAAAACTCAAGGATATACTGCAGTCATCCGGGGAGGAACTCCGCAAGCATGGCATGAAACTTGGTTATCACAACCACCACTTTGAATTTATGCATGCTGCGGACGGGAAAACTTATCTGGAAAAACTCTATTCGGAAACTGATCCGGCAAAACTCTTTGCTGAAATTGACGTTCACTGGGTCACCCGCGGGGGGCAGAATCCGGTCAAATGGATAAAAAAGACTGCCGGAAGAATGCCGGTGGTACATTTCAAAGATTTTGCTCTGGTGCAGGATGGAAATGAATTCAAACCGGTATTCTGTGAAGTGGGGGAGGGCAATCTCGACTGGCCGGAGATCATCCGCGCCTGTGAGGAAACCGGGGTCGGGTTTTATTCGGTGGAACAGGATCAGCCATACGGTGGAAAAAGTATTTTTGAGTCGATCAGAATATCTTTTGACAATTTGCGTAAATTGGGAGTCAAGTAATGTTCAATTTCAAACTGGCGGCGGCCGCGCTGCTGATAACCGGAGTCGGAATTATGAATCTTTCTGCGCTGGAAAAAAATCTTGCTGTAAATGAAGTCAATACCGGAGGAAAAAAATTGGTGGCACTCACCTTTGATGACGGTCCGGATGACAAAGTTTTTCCCCAGCTGGTAAAAGTGCTGGCGGAAAACAAGGCAAAAGCAACCTTTTTTGTGCTGGGAAAACAGATTAAACTCTTTCCCGGTCTGGTAAAAAAGGCGCATGATGCGGGAAATGAGATTGCCATTCATACCTTTTCCCACCCGCACATGGCCAGGTTGGATGAAGTCAGCGTAACTAAAGAAATTGATGATGTACAGAAATTGGTAAAAGGGGAAACCGGTCAGGAGGCTAAAGTATTCCGCGCCCCCTACGGCGAACACAGTGAAACTGTATGGAAGGTGCTGAATGCCAAAAAGCTGCCGTCCATTCTCGGTGCAACAAGTGTACGGGACTGGGAGGAGGGGATTACTCCGGAAAAGATCAAAGAGCGCGCCTTCAAAGCCAAACCGGGACACATTATCATCTGCCACAGCTGGTCAGTCAATACTCTGGCGGCATTGCCGGAAATTCTGAAAGAATTCCGTGACCGTGGCTATGAGACAGTAACGGTATCTGAACTTCTGGCGGCAGAGGCGGCAGAAGAGAAAAAGTAATCCGTAATTTTAAGCAGTTTGCAATTCCCCGCCCGGCTGGAATTCCCGTCAGGGACAATCCGGTCGGGGAATTATTTTTTTTACCGGTTTCATTCCCCAGGATAATTTTCTTTTACAGCGGAAACAGATACGAGATTGAGATTAGCATAACAATCCGAAAGCACCGCAGGTACAGAAAGGCAATGACTGGTATTGTGAATTTCCCGGCTTGAAAACAGGGTTGCAGCCGCGGTGAAATGACTGAAATTTTTCACCGCGGACAGTTTTGCATTATTTAGTCGATTATGCAAAACCCTATTTTGAGACAGTTTTTAGGAAATGAGAGCACCGCGTACTGTCGTACGCAAGCTCAAAATTGACGC
>CASECL010000016.1 GCA_949286445.1 uncultured bacterium
CGCGGCTCTGATAGTAGGGAAATTCATCAACTTTATCTGTTACCACCAGAATATTGGCGTGGCCCGGCCACTTTGACCATTCACCTGCACGGCGCATATAAATAGTGCCGTCAACTTCATAATGCATGATTTCGCCGCGGTTGTCCTCATGACCGTGGAAGGTGGTGTTGGTGGAGTCGTTGATATACATCTGGGCAAACCGCTGAATGTTTTCATCTGATTTCAATATGATGCGGTCTTTCTGCGGGTGGTCGGTACCGCCGTAAAGCGACTGGACTATGGAACGGTTCTCCGGTTTTTCCATGGGAACTTTCATCTGATGAAGCTTGGCAAAAAGCCGGTTGTAGAGCTGGAGATTTTCGGTAGTGCGTTCGCGGCGTTTGCCGGAAAAGCGGGTGTTGCCGTAATTTCCAGCCCAGAAGACTTTGTCTGCCACATAGTGAAAGGTCGGATCTCCGGTAAGTTCAGCAATGGCGATCAGGGCTCCGAGATAATCATCCTGTACCCCGCCGTCTCCGGGTGCCTGGGTAAGGCCGCTCTGGCTGATGTGATCCCGGTAACGCTGATAAATAATTTTGGCATAATCGCTTTTCAACTCTTTTTCTTTTCCCAGCAGGAGGCCGAGTTCAATTGCCTGGGAAATATTATGCGCCACATATCCCGGTTCATAGGAGTCCCCGGCATCGTACCAGTCGTGAAATACCGCATCCGAGTATTCCTGCCACAGTTTAACTTTGGGTGAATCCGGGAAAAGTTTAGCGGCATACATCTGTCCCAGCGCATAATGGAACGGGCGGTTATTGGGGCCGCGCTCCGCCGGAACCAGAACCAGTTCCGCCAGTTTTTGAGAGCGATCCAGCAGATCTTTGTCGGCCATGCCTGCCTGATTAAGCGCATAAAGCAGTCTGTAATAAAAGCAGTGAGAAAAGAAACAGGTTTTCATGGTCGCAGCCATGGTGGGAGCATTGTGTGCTCCGGTGCCGGCTTCATTGATATGCGGCAGAGTATTTTCTATTTCGGTAAGAACCAGCATAAGCCGGAGTTTGGCCAGATCTTTATTCCCTGCGTTAAAAGCGTCCTGTCCGTTTTTCAAAACCCGGCGGACTTCTCTGGTGTTTTTCATCTCTCTTTCCACCAGTTTGCGGTCGGCGGCAGAGATTTTGGCAAATTCAGGCAGGTTGAAAACTTCAGCAGTATCCATTGCCTGAAGCATGGACAAAGCAGCAAAAAGTCCCAAGGTTAGTACAGTACGCATGGATGTTCCTTTCATTGCAGATGCTTGGGTAAAATCTTGTAGGTATAGGTGGCATAAAGGGCGAATCCTACGTTTTTGTTCAAAGCCTTGACGGCTCCGTCCCCGGTGACAATATTTTGTGAACCTCCGTGCCATAGTTGGCGACGTTGAGCGGGTCAGCATAATTATCGCCCACCAGATATTTGTCTGTGGCGTTGCCAACATTGGTGTCAATCAGGAAAATTCCGCTGGGATAATTTTTCTCCACCGCTCTGGCTAAATCAGTTACCTTGCAATTGCCGACGTATTTCTGTCAGTCTTCCAGCCCCATTCCGGACGGTCTGACTGCAGCACCGGGGAAATGCCCCCATAAATTGAACATTGAGTATGATGCCGGCCAGGGGTTTACTTTTGACTTATATGGCCTTACTGAAGATGTGCCGTACCCCATTTTATCCGAAGGACACTTGAAAACGGCCTCAGAATTCAGATAAGGATACCAGTAAAATTGCCAAAATGCGCCAGGGGCAGTGCCTGTGGTTTTCGGATCAATTTGAAAAGTGGTGCTTCTGTCGCTGGCCAGTTGACAGTAGAAATCCCGGTTTTCGTTAGCGTACTGCATGCCGGCGTTGTACAGCTGGCGCATGCTGTTTTTACATTTTGCCTGCTGGGCGCGCTCCTTTGCTTTGTTCAGCGAAGGCAGCAGCATACTGGCCAGGATGCCGATGAGGGCTATAACCACCAGAAGCTCAATCAGTGTAAAATGCTTCCTTTTCATTTTGCCCCCTTTTTACGGTTTGGGTTTTTGTGCTTTAAAGAAAAACGGCTGATTTTGAAAAACGTTTGATTTTCTCTTTCTATTTTTGACTAAAATGGGCATAAGATCCCACACGGTACTCTGCCTGCCATAAGTTTCCCGTGCCGTTAACATTAAGAACGGGTGATTTTTATATTATTTACGATAAAAAATTTCAGGGTTTACCAGAAATTGACCCGGGGCGGAAGATTGGTCAAATTGAGCAAAGAATACCGCCTGCTGGATAATTTCGCGGCCTTTCATATCCAGATAGTAGAAGCCGGCATTTTTCATTTCCTTGCGGTCATATTCGGAAATGATACACTCAATATTCTTCCCCGGGATAATGTCGTAAGCGGGGATTTTTTCGATACAGTCCTGTTCATTTCCAAATTCATGCAGAGCGACTACCGCGATTTTTTCCTTTGATTCCCGGATGATTTTCTGCGCCAGGTTGACCAGTTCTGCTTCGGTACCGGTTATGCGTTGATAGAGCAGACCTCTGCTGCTGCATGCATTCTGCAGGAGTTCATGTTTCCGGACTGTCAATGTTGAATCATCAAGTCCGAGGTCAATTTGTAAAATTTTACGGCAATTCTGCTGTTTTGCGGCTCCGGCAATCAAATCAATTCCTACGGCTTTATTGTGCATTATCTGTATGCCGTCATTGTAATTGTCGTTGAAGCCGAACAGTATTATACTGTGTCTTCTGCGCCGTTGAAGTGAACTTATTTTTGCAATATCATTACAGGATTTTATAAAGACATGGGAAATTTTTTCTGCGTTGATAGTTGCCGGCAAATCCATATTTTTATCCAGCCGGGTGATTTGCAACACTGCGTTATTGGCGCATGCTGCGGCTTCCAGGGTGTCAATGATCAGCAGATCCAGTTTGGTGTAGGTATAGACATCAAAATCATATGGAAAAACAAGACACCAAACCGTATGCTCAGTCCCGGACAGGTTTTCTGGCGTTCTCCGGGCTCTTAAATTTTTATATCCCAGCTTTTTTGCCGCTTCGCTTACTGTTTTTACTGTAGATTCCACGACCCGCGGGCTGTGATTGAGTGCCAGCGAAGCGGTGACCGGGGAAACTCCGGCAAGTTCAGCCACATCAGCTATTGTAATTCTCTTTTTCTTCAGCAAACTTTTTCTCATAACCGGACAACCTTTCTGATTTACGTTTTATATTATAACAAAAAAATCAAATAAAGCAAGTGTTTTTTGCTTTTTTTTGTAAATATTTGTATTGTTTATACAATAAAAGCAATATTGCATTTTTATAATATATTTATATATAGTTATTTAGATTAAATTATATTGTATTTAAGATTGCATGATTATTTAATTTGATATTGATTTGATTGCCGGATCGATGCAATTATGCGGCGGAAATTATATATTTCGCCCTGAAAAACAGGCAACTTGAAAAATGACAGAATAAAGTGTATATTGTCAGGTTAAATTGCGGACGCTGAAATGAGAAAGGAGAGATACAGTGGACAATATTACAATAGAAAAAGTGGTATCAGCAGAGGATTATCCGGTAATATTACAGCTGGCCCGGGAGATATGGGCAATCACTTATAATGACATCCTTTCTCCGGAACAGATTGATTACATGATGGATATGATGTATGCTCCGGAAGTGATTGAAAAGGAAAGAGGCGAAGGCATCGTTTTTGAATTGGTCAAAGATGCCGGAAAGCCGGTTGGATTTATCTCTTACGGCCCTTATGAACCGGGGAAAATGAAGCTGCATAAATTGTATTTGTCCCAGGCTTATCACGGCAAGGGCATCGGGTCGCGGATGCTGTCCCACACCAAGCGTGCCGCCGTGGAACAGGGGGCGAAACAATTGCTTTTGAATGTGAATAAAAACAACAGCCGGGCGATCAAAGCCTATCAGCGCAATGGTTTTACTCTGGTCCGGGAGGAAAAAAATCCGATCGGCAACGGATTTTTTATGGACGATTATGTTTACGGCGTTGAATTGTAAAATTTTGCCGTCCCGGCCGTTTTGAAAGGAAAATTCATCTGCCGCAGAAATCTGGATATTTTCTTACTCTGTATTGTTAAAGAGAATATTTTGGTTTCCTGCGGTGCAGATCCGGCAGTTTTTTACCGTGGAGGGTTTGTATTTTTCCCCGGGCAGGATTTATATTTCCGCCCGGAGAAATTTTCATATTCCGGGGCCGGGGGAGCAGAATTAAGCGCAAACGTCAGCTGAAGAAAAGTTCTTTCTGACGTTCTTTCATTTGCCGGATTAAATCCAGCCTGGCCAATTCAGGACGCATTTCTCCGTGCCGGCCCCAGCCCATTTCAATACCTTCACCCGGCTGATTATGGCTGTCCACCCCGGAAGAAGCCAGCAGCGGCAGGCGGTCAGGGTGGAGCTGATTGTAACGCTGACGCAATTCAATTAAAAGGTCGGTCTGATGTCTGCCGCACTCCGGACAGATGGTATTGCGGAAATTATCCAGTTCAATGCCCTGCAAATGGCACGCTCCCAGTTTTTCAATTACTTCAAAGAGTGCAGCATTTCCCAGATGTTCTTTATTCCGCAGTTCCACCGGGTGGGGGAGGAATGGCAGTCCACCCCAATCGTACACCTGGCGGCAGAGATTTTCCATTGAGAGATCTTCACCGGTATTGAGCGGCACATTTATTTCCGCGTAATTGGAGGTGAAGCGGGCATGAAATGCCTTTATATCAGGGATGTGGAGTTTTTCTTTGAAGATTTCACTGTATTTCAGCCAGAGTATCACACTGATGTCTCCGGTTGAAGATATGCCGTTGCGCAGATAACGGTCAATATCATCACGGACAATCTCAATATCCAGCTGATATCTGGCAAAGGCTTCCGGCACGCGTTTTGCCATGGCCCTGAGTTTTTCCTGCTTTGAAGCGCGGATACTTTCAATCAAGGGGGCGAACACCCCCCGGTGGAGTTTATCCAGAAAATCCGCTTTATCCGGGAAATAGCCCAGAATTTCCACTCCGGGCCGGGTGGTGTAAAATTCAATTCCCGGCACCACTTCGATGCCGAGAATTTCCCCGGCCTTTACCGTCTC
>CASECL010000017.1 GCA_949286445.1 uncultured bacterium
CGAAAGCAATGGTGCTGGGGGTGTACGCTCCGGAGCTGACTGAACTTTTTGCCGCTGTGCTGCGTGAACTTGGTGTACGCCGGGCAATGGTGGTACACGGCATGGAGGGAATTGATGAAATCAGCTGCTGCGGCCCCACCCGGGTATCTGAATTGCGGGACGGAATTATCCGCACCGGAGAAATTCTGCCGGAACTGATTCTGGGGGAAAGTTATTCTCCGGAAGAAATTGCCGGAGGTGAACCGGAACTCAATGCCGCCATTCTCCGTTCTGTTCTGGATGGAAGCAACCGGGGCGGAGCGCGGGCGGCGGTATTGCTTAATGCCGGAGCGGCAATTTATGTTTCCGGATTGGCATCTTCGTTGTCAAGCGGGGTGGAATTTGCAAAGAAATCCCTTGATTCCGGAGCGGCATTGAAGAAACTGGAACAGCTTATTGAGGCAAGTTATGGAAAATGTGCTTGAAAAAATCTCAGCCCGCAGCCGTCTCCGGCTGGAAGAACGGAAAAAAGCCATTCCAATTTCGTTTCTGGAAAAAGGCATTGCTAATAAAAATCCGGCCCGCGGTTTTGCCGCCGCGCTGCAGCAGCCCGGTATCCGGGTGATTGCCGAGTTAAAGGCGGCATCGCCGTCAAAGGGAATAATCCGGCGGGTGCTTGAAATTGAAAAACTTGCCCCGGAGCTGGAAAAATCCGGAGCCGCCGCGCTTTCGGTATTGACCGAACCTGATTTTTTCTCCGGTTCGCTGGAAAATCTTCTGCTGGCGGGAAAGTATTCCGCTCTGCCCCTTTTGCGCAAGGATTTTATTTATGACGAATACCAGATCCTTGAAGCCCGTTATTATGGTGCGGACGCAATACTGCTGATTGCCGCCATGCTTGACGGAGCGGCATTGAAAAAATTATATCGTTTTGCGTTGTCGCTTGGTCTTGATGTGCTTTGCGAAGCCCATACGGAAAAAGAGCTGGATGTTCTGCTGGAAAATGAGGTAAAGATTGTTGGTGTGAATGCCAGAAATCTGAGTAATTTTCAAACCAGCCTGGAATGTGCCGGTGAACTGATCCGTAAAATCCCCCCGGATAAAATCATTGTGGCTGAAAGTGCAATACAGACAAAAGAAGATATTAAAATACTTCAATCCGTTGGAGCCAAAGCCTTTCTTATAGGTGAAACATTAATGCGCTCTGAATGTCCGGGAGAAAAATTATGCGAACTCCTGTCCAAATAAAAATCTGCGGTCTTACCCGCCGGGAGGACGTTGAAAATGCAATAAAATACGGCGCAAATTATCTGGGATTTGTTCTGGTGCCGTCGTCACCGCGGTTTGTGCCGCGGGTGTGCCGCCGGGAACTGATTTCAGGTCTGCCGGAAAAGGTGAAAACAGTTGCGGTAGTTGCTGACTTGAATGATGAAGCTGAGCTGGCGGAAATCCGGGAACTTTTTGATATTATCCAGTTTCACGGACAAGAGAACCCGGAACATATTTCCGGCCCCGGAGAGTGGAAAGCGGTTACCGCAAAACTGAATATTGATGTACTGGAACATTGCCGGGCCGATTGTCTGGTTATTGACTCAGACCGGGGGGGCGGTTCCGGACACTGCTGTGACTGGGATTTTGCCGCCCGGATGGCGGAGAAAAGGAAAATTATTCTGGCGGGGGGATTGACACCGGAGAATGTTTCCGGAGCGATTGAAAAAGTTCATCCCTGGGGTGTGGATGTTTCAAGCGGGGTGGAAATATCCCCGGGAATAAAGTCAGAGGAAAAAATAAGAAAATTCATATCGGAGATAAAAAAATGAATTCACATTACGGTATCTACGGCGGAAGATATGTGGCGGAAACACTGATGCCCGCTCTCATTGAATTGGAACAGGAATTTTTAAAATCAGTTGACGATCCGGTTTTTCAGGCGGAATACCGGGAGTTGCTGACCGATTATGTCGGCAGACCGTCGCCATTGTATTTTGCCCGGCGTCTTACTGACGTTATCGGAGGCGGTGATATTTATCTTAAACGGGAAGACCTCAATCACACCGGAGCTCACAAAATAAATAATACCATCGGCCAGGCGTTATTGGCAAAACGCATGGGCAAAACCCGGCTGATTGCGGAAACCGGGGCCGGAATGCACGGGGTGGGGACAGCGACTGTGGCGGCGTTATTCGGTATGGAGTGTGATGTTTTCATGGGGACGGCGGACATTGCCCGGCAGGCACCCAATGTGGAACGTATGAAAATTCTCGGTGCCCGGGTAATTCCGGTTGATTCCGGCACCGGAACACTGAAAGACGCCATGAATGAAGCCATCCGGGATTGGGTGGCCACTGCGGAGAACACCTTTTATGTCATCGGCA
>CASECL010000018.1 GCA_949286445.1 uncultured bacterium
GAGCTGTAACCATTACTCTATATTCAATCCTTCCGGTGAATTAACATTATCTGCCGGAGCTTCCGGCAGCGAAACTTCCGGCTCTTCCGGAATGTTTTTTATTCTGACTGTATCCGGAACTGCATCGATGGCACTGCGGGCTTTAGCTTTGATTTCCCGCATTTCTATGGTTTCCGGAGTATTTTCACTTTGCTGGAAGCGCGGATAAAAAAACCACACCAGTACCGCGCCAATGATCACACCCACCATCAGACATCCGATGGCTCCGACGCAGCCACATCCCCTTCCCATTAAATCATGCTCCAGTTATTTTCACAGTATCCCGGTCTATTTCTCCGGCAGGAAAGAAAATTCCAGTACCGGAATTGCCCAGATGGCTTTTTCATTGGCCTTGCGCCTGCTTCTGGCGGCGAAATCTCTCCAGGTGCGCCCTTTGAGTTCGCGCAGCCGGTATGATCCATCGACCATGCGGCAGAATTCCACCTGGAAGAAGGTATCCGGTCTCTCCGGTGAAAGGTGAATAATAACTTTGCCATCCCACAGGAGTGAAAGTTCGGTACCCCGGCACACGATTGCCGCCGTGGGAACCGGAAGGGCAGGCGGATTGCAATAGAATTTGGAGCTGGTCTTTTTGGCAAAATCAAGGATATTTAGCTCAGCAGAGAAATTCATCATATCCCGGAGGCAGAGCTCCGGTTCACCGCTGGATGTGCTGTAAGTAGCCGAACTCTCTCTTACCTCGCTGCTTACCGCTGACGGTGATGACATCAGAACTTCGTCTTCGGTTAACCTCAAGCTGCGTCTGAGATCTTCAGCAGGAGTATTGAGTGCCTCGGAAAGAATGTTTATTTCCTCCTCGGTAGGAACGGCCTGAAAATCGCTTTCCAGAGCCTTGAGGCGTGTAGTTTTTATTTTGCATTTTTCCGCCAGCCAGGGGCGGGATATGGCATTCTGACAGCGCAGGGCGAAAAGCAACTGATTGAACGGAGAACGCAGATGGGAATACCCGGCTCTTATCCGGCTGAGCAGCGAGGCCAACTCCAGATAGGCACTCCGGGATAATGCCGCTTTTTCGGCAAATTTTTCCAGCTGCGGCTGGCTCAGAACGATCTTTCCGCTGATGATTTGCGAAACGGCAGAATTACTTATTTTAAGGAGGCTGGCGACATCGGCCTGACGCAGGTGAGCGTTCAGTATCTGTTCCCTCATCATTGCGCCGAACTTCTGTTTCAACGATTTGCTGTCCATGATATATTCCTCGTCGTTTTGTGCTCGACGAGCACATTTTTTTATTATTCCTTTAAGGAAATATATCCGGCAAAACAAAAAAATCAAGTATTTTTTTAAACAAAGTTAGTATTTTTCATTTTCCAGGGTTATATTATGGTTCCAGTGGTGTGTTTTCAAGCAAAAATGAAAGTTGTCATATGAACAGGGAAGAGATCAGAAACTTTTTTAAAGGGGACAGAATCTGTCTTCTGGACGGAGCTACCGGCACAATGCTGTCATCCCGTGGCATGCCCGGCGGAGTGGTTCCGGAAATGTGGATACTTGAACATCCGGATGTAATAGAAAAAATCCAGAAGAAATACATAGCTGCCGGCAGTTCGATTATTTATGCTCCCACCTTCGGCGGCAACCGGATAAAGCTGGCCGCGTCCGGTCTGGATAAAGAACATGACCGGATCAATCGTACTCTGGCGGAAATATCATTGAAAGCGGCAGCTGGCAAAGCTCTGGTATTCGGCGACATGTCTTCGACCGGGGAGTTGATTGAGCCTTATGGAGAACTTGCTCCGGAAGAGGCGGAGAAAGTATTTTTTGAACAGGCTTCAATTCTTGCTGCATCCGGGGTTGACGGTATTGTGGTTGAAACCATGATGGATCTCAATGAGGCGGAGCTGGCGGTCCGGGCAGTGAAAAAGGCCGCGCCGGATCTGGCTTTGATGCTTACTTTGACTTTTGCTGAAAACGGACGGACGATATTCGGCAACTCCCTTGATGATTTGTGGGAATTGGCGGCAAAATATGATCTGGATGCGGCAGGGTGCAATTGTTCTTCCGGGCCGGAAACAATGGTGGAAATGCTGAGAAAATCTCCGCCTCCGGATGGCAATTTTGCTGTTGCCGCCAAGCCTAACGCCGGTATGCCCCGACTGGTGGACGGGAAAACCGTATTTGACCTGGGGCCGGAAGAGTTTGCTTCCGAATGTCTGGAGTTTGCCAATATGGGGGTAAAACTGCTGGGTGGATGCTGCGGCAGTACGCCGGAACATATTGCGGCGTTGAAGCGGGCATTGCTGGGAAATGAATTGGGAATATAGAATATTCCCCGGCGGCAGGGTATTGTTTTTTGCTTGATATTGCATAGAAATAGTTGCTGTTTGCCGTGATGAAATATAGCGGTTTGGAAAATGATAGCTGGATTTTGAATTGGCATGAAGAGATGCGGTATCTGATTTGCGGTGCGGCAGGAAAAGTCAAAAGACAGAATGGAAATTTTATTACGCGATTTGAGAAAGACCGGTTCAGAGGCGGGAAATGTCTGAAAAAACAGGAAAAAAGTTAAAGTTTGCCATCAGCTGCGGCGGGACGGGGGGGCATTTTTATCCCGGACTGTCAATTGCTGAGTGTGCGAAAGGTGAGGGGGATGATGCATTGCTGCTGCTTTCCGGACGCAATTCTGCGGCACAGCGGGATATCGCGGACGGGCGCGGCGTTTCGGCGGCAGTACTGCCGCAGCTGCCGAATCCGAAAAGAAAACCTTTTACCTATCTGTCTGTGATTTTTGCCGCCACTGGAAAATGCCGCGATGTAATGCGTGAATTTCATCCGGACGCACTCTTATGCATGGGGTCATTTACTGCACTGCCGGCTTTTCTGGCGGCGGAGAGTCTCGGAATTCCGGTTTTTCTGCATGATGGCAATGCCCGGGTGGGCAGAGCAAACCGCTGGATGAGCCGGTTTGCCCGTTTTCTGGGAACGGCTTTCCCTGCCGTGAATGGAGAATGTATCAAGTGCCCTCATGAGGCAGTTGGAATGCCGTTGCGGCCGGAATTGCTTAATTGCGCTAAGATGAGCAAAGCAGAGGCCATCGGAATTTTAAACCGCAAATTCGGAGCGGATTTTTCGCCGGAACGGAATGTTCTTCTGGTTTTCGGCGGCAGTCAGGGGGCTGAAGTTTTGAACCGGGTTATTCCGGAAGCGGCGGCGGCTTTCCCTGAATTGCAGGTAATTCATCTGGCAGGCAAGGGGAACGGGGAAAAAACGGCATCACTTTACAACAGCATGGCGCATATTTGCATTGACGGCAGTGAAGAGATGGGACTTTTTTACCAGGCGTGTGATGCGGTAGTATCCCGTTCCGGAGGAAGTTCCGTGTCAGAAATATTGTATTTCGGAAAAAAGGCTTTGCTTATACCGTATCCTTATGCGGCGGAAAATCACCAGTACGATAATGCCGCTTATGCCGCAAAAGAGGGGGATGCGTTTCTGCTGGAAAACAGCGATTGCACGGTGGAGAAGGTGCGTTCCGTGCTTGGGCGGGGTGATTTTTTTGCCCCGGGAGAACGCAGTGCAAAATTGGCAAAGCCCGGAGCCGCGGCGGAAATGCTGAAAATAATCAGGCAGGGAATTGGTCTGGAAAAAGTGGAAAATAATACAGAGAAAGCCGGGGCGGTGAAATGAAGGCTTTATTTATCGGCGATGTGGTGGGCAAAGGCGGCCGGGGGGCGGTAAAAAAACTGCTGCCGGAGCTGAAACGGGAATTTAATGCGGCATTTGTAATTGCCAACGGTGAAAACAGCGCGGCGGGAGCCGGTTTGACGGGAAAGTGCGTTGATGAACTTTTGGCCGCCGGAGTGGATGTGGTAACCGGCGGAGATCATACCTGGGATCAGAAAAGTTTTGAGGGTGAAGTCAAAAACTTTGACCGCTTTATCCGTCCGGCCAATTTTTCTGTTTTGCAGCCGGGGCGCGGTTTCGGGGTATGGCGCAATCCGGTGGGCGGAGAAGTGGCGGTGATCAGTTTGCTGGGCAAGGTATTCACCCGGGAAAGCGCGTATTGCCCTTTTGAAACGGTGGAGAAAATATTGAGCGGATTACCCGGTACGGTAAAAAATATTTTTGTGGACTTTCACGCCGAGGCCACCAGTGAGAAGATCGCCATGGGGCATTTCCTGGATGGAAAAGTTACTGCGGTCATCGGTACCCATACTCATGTGGCCACTGTGGATGCCGAGGTACTGCCGGGAGGAACGGCATACCTGACTGATGTGGGAATGACCGGCGGACGGGAATCGGTACTGGGGCGGAAAATAGAAGATGTGATAAAGAAATTCCGCACTGGCATGCCCTGCCGCCTTGAGGTGGTGGAAAGCGGAGTTATCCGGCTGGACTTTGCGGTGGTGGACTTTGATTACCGCACCGGAAGGGCGTCGGCGATTGCCAATTACTCCAGGGAAACGGATGTTTAAGTATATACTAATTTAAAAAACAGGAAATATATTGCAATTATGGACGGAATTGATTTCAAACGGCTGGATACGTTGATCGAACTTGCGTTGGAAGAGGATTTGGATGGCCGCGGCGATGTTACCACTCTGGCGGTAGTGCCGGAAAACCGTCTGGCGGAGGGCAAATTCATTTCCAAACAGGATTTTATGGTTGTCGCCGGTCTGGCGGCGGCGGAACGGGTGTTTAAAAAGATCGACCCTGAGCTGGAATTTGAATACGTCTGTCAGGACGGTGACGCTGTAAAAAGAGGTGATGTCATTGCGATAGTCCGGGGCAGAGCCCGGGGGATTTTGACCGGAGAACGTACGGCATTGAATTTTATCCAGCGGCTTTGCGGAGTAGCGACCATGTCGCATTTTTATGCCGGTTTGACTCAGGGCAAAATGGAGATACTGGATACCCGGAAAACCACGCCCGGGTTTCGCAATCTGGAAAAATATGCGGTGAAAGTCGGCGGCGCAACCAATCACCGGATCGGGCTGTTTGACCGGGCGATGATCAAGGATAATCACCGGGAAATGGCGCGTCTGGACGGAGATGACGGCGTAACCATGGCGGTGAAAAAGGTTCGTGAAGCATATCCGGATCTGGAAATTGAAGTGGAAGCCGATTCTCTTGAGGAAGTCCGTCTGGCGGCGGAAGCCGGTGCGGAATACATATTGCTTGACAATATGAGCAATGAAATGATGGCTGAGGCGGTGAAAATCAATGCCGGCAGAGCGAAATTGGAGGCTTCCGGAAATATTACTGCTGAAAGAATACCCTCTATTGCGCAGCTGGGGGTGGATTACGCGTCATCCGGCGCCTTGACCCATTCGGTTAAATCAGCAGACATATCACTGGATGTCAAGGGGTTGTGAGAAATGATCGCTCAGCTTGAAGGCGTATTGGAAGAAAGTGCTTTTACCGAATGTGTCGTTTCCTGCGGCGGTGTGGGGTATGAGCTTTTAATTCCGCTTTGCACCTTTGACAAACTTCCATTGCCGGGCAATCCGGTGAAACTTTATGTCCACACCCAGGTAAGGGAAGATGCGATTACGCTTTTCGGTTTTGCCACCGCGGCGGAAAAGTCGCTGTTCCGGCTGCTGATCGGGGTTTCCGGTATCGGTGGAAAACTGGCATTGAATGTGTTGAGCGCAATGCCGGTGGAAAGTTTTTGCGCGGCAATCAGAAATTCTGATATTAAAATGCTTTCCCGCATTTCCGGTATTGGAAAAAAGACTGCTGAACGCATGGCATTGGAGTTGAAAGATAAAGTATCAGCATTGGATGGCGGAGTATTCGGCAGTGCCTCAGGAAGCACTGCCGACGGCGGAGCGGCAGGAAATGCCGCCATAGCGGCAGGCAGTGCCGCCAATGATGCCGCGCTTGCGCTGGAGACACTCGGGTTTAAACGTGATGCGATTGACAAGGCATTGCGCCGGATACTGGAGGAGAATACGGGAGTGGAACTTACCAGTGAAGACATGCTCCGCAAGGCGATAATATTGCTCAATTTCTAAGAAAGAATATAAAGAATGAATTTTTTCCTGTTGGGACTTGATGATATCTGGGTAGCACTGGCGGTATGGGCCAGTCTGGCGGTTACGCTGTGCTGTATTATTTACGGCGCGGTGAACTGGAACCACGGCGGCGGAAAGGATGGTGAATAAGTGGACAGTCTCTATTTTGCCATCTGTGTGGTTATTTACCTTGGCATGGTAATTTATCTGGGATACCGCGGCTACCGGAATACCGGAAACCGCAAGGATTATATGCTGGCAGGGCGTTCTGCGCATCCCTTTGTTATGGCCATGAGCTATGGTGCGGCGTTTATCAGCACTTCGGCAATAGTCGGTTTCGGCGGTATTGCCGGGACGTTCGGCATGGGAATAATGTGGCTGACCTTTATGAATATTGCGGTCGGCATTCTGGCGGCATTTGCCATTTTCGGACACCGGACAAGGGAGATCGGGCAGTTGTATAATGCTCACACTTTTCCGGAATTTATCGGGAAAAGATTTGGCTCAAGAGGCCTGCGGATATTCTGCGCTCTGGTGATATTTATTTTTATGCCGCTTTATTCCAGCGTGGTGCTGATCGGCGGGGCGCGTTTTCTGCAGGAGATGCTGAATATTGATTACAGCTGGGCACTGCTGATTTTTGCCGCAGTGGTGGCGCTATACGTTACCTTCGGGGGGATGAAAGGGGTGATGTATGTTGATGCCATGATGGGGACAATCATGATAGTCGGCATGCTGATACTGCTGATAATGAGTTACTGGAAATTGGGCGGAGTTTTTGAGGCGCACCGTGAGTTGAGCGAAATGGCGCATCTGGTACCGGAAAGACTGCCGGAGATGGCGGCTGCCGGCCATGTGGGGTGGACGGCTATGCCGGAATTCAATTCTGAATGGTGGTGGACACTGGTATCCAGCATCATGCTGGGAGTGGGAATAGGCGCATTGGCACAGCCTCAGCTGGCGGTAAGATTTATGACGGTAAAAAGCAGCAAAGAACTTTACCGGGCAACTCTGATTGGCTCGGTATTTATATTGCTGGTGGTGGGGTCGGCATACATGGTCGGTGCGCTGTCAAACGTCTTTTTCTATTACGGGGACAAAGGCATGCTGAGCGGTCTGGCTTCCGGTCAGCTGGCGATTGAAGCGGCAGGGGGGAACAAAGATTTGATAATACCGCTCTTTATCAACCGGGCATTGCCGAAATTCATACTTTACGCGTTTTCTCTTACCTTGCTTTCTGCGGCGATGTCAACATTGAGTTCGTTGTTTCATGTGATGGGAAGCACGATAGGAAACGATCTGTTTTTAGGAATGAACAAAAAATCCGGGAGTTCCGTTCTGGCTGCCCGCTGCGGAGTGATAACCGGAATTGTGATCAGTATTCTTCTGGGATTTGTTCTGCCGCCCGGATTTATCGCCCGGGGGACGGCAATATTTTTCGGAGTGTGCGCGGCGGCGTTTCTGCCGGCTTATTTTGCCGCGCTTTACTGGGAAAAGGCGAGCCGTTTCGGGGTGTATTTAAGCATGGGATGCGGTATCGGAGTAAGTTTGTTCGGACTGTTTTTTCTGCACCGGAGCGAATCTGCTCCGCTGGGGATATGTCAGATGATATTCGGCAGAACGGAACTGGTAAGCACTTTCCCGTGGCCGTTTGTGGATATGGTAATTTATTCTCTTCCGGTCTCGGCGATTGCGCTGGTGGCGGGAAGTTATCTGGTGAAAAATAAAGCAAAAGGAAAGATAAAATGAAATTTCAACACATTCAAGTACCCTCAGCCGGTGAAAAAATAACCATGAAAGACGGCGCACTCTGTGTGCCGGAGAACCCGATAATCGGTTACATTGAGGGAGACGGCATCGGTCCGGATATTACCCGGGCGGCGATGATGATCTGGAACGCGGCGGTGGAAAAGGCTTACAACGGCAGCCGTAAAATCAGCTGGATGGAACTTTATGCCGGAGAAAAAGCCGCTTCGGTTTACGGCAACAATACGTTCCTGCCGGATGAAACCATTGATGCGGTGCGGGAGTATCTGATTGCAATCAAGGGACCGCTGACCACTCCGGTGGGCGGTGGAATGCGTTCACTTAATGTGGCACTGCGCCAGCTGCTGGATCTCTATGTCTGCCTGCGCCCGGTGCGTTATTTCCGCGGCGTTCCCTCGCCGGTGAAGGAACAGGAAAAGACCGACATGGTGGTATTCCGTGAGAATACTGAAGATATTTATGCCGGAATTGAATGGAATGCCGGAACACCGGAAGTAAAGAAGGTAATTGATTTCCTGCAGAAGGAAATGGGGGTATCCAAGATACGTTTCCCGGAAACTTCTTCCATTGGAGTAAAGCCGGTTTCCCGGGAGGGCTCGGAACGGCTGATCCGCGCCGCGCTTGATTACGCTATTGCCAACGGCAGAAAGAGTGTAACTTTGGTTCACAAGGGCAATATTATGAAGTTTACTGAGGGCGGCTTCAAAAACTGGGGCTACGAACTGGTGAAACGGGAATATGCCGGCCGCGCGGTCGCCTTTGATGAATGCGGCGGCAAAGCTCCGGAGGGACAGGTGCTGGTTAAAGACTGCATTTGCGATGCTTTCCTCCAGCAGATACTCACCCGTCCGGCGGAATATGATGTGATTGCCACCATGAATTTGAACGGAGATTATGTTTCCGACGCGCTGGCGGCCTGTGTCGGCGGTATCGGCATTGCTCCGGGAGCGAATATTAATTATCAGAGCGGACACGCCATTTTTGAAGCTACCCACGGCACCGCTCCGAAGTACGCCGGAATGGACAAGGTTAATCCTTCTTCTCTGGCGTTGTCTGGTGAAATGCTGCTGCGTCATATCGGCTGGACCGAGGCGGCGGATCTGGTGACTGCCGGTATAGAGAAAGCCATCATGGATAAAGTGGTAACTTATGACTTTGCCCGGCTGATGGAGAATGCTACTGAAGTGAGCTGTTCCGAGTTTGCCCGCGCTGCGGTTGAACGCATGTAAAAACAAGTTTGATTTTCGTAAATATTCCTTATCCGGCACATGAAAGGTAAAGAAAATGAGTTTTTCGGTGAAAACAGTAAAAAGTGAAGAACTTGATCTGAATGAACTTCTGGCTCTTTACCGCTCCGCCGGATGGCTGGGGGAAAATGACAGCGGCGGTTTTCTGCCGGAAGCGGTGGATAATTCCGCTGTATTTGCCGCCGCTTTTGATGATGAAAACGGCCGTCTTATCGGCATGGCCAGGGCGTTGGCGGATAAAGCCAGCGATGCCTATATTCAGGATGTGGCGGTACTGCCGGAATACCGGAGAAGAGGGATAGGGGGAGCTTTGGTGAAACTGGTGGTGCGTGAATTGAGCCGGACCGGGATTGACTGGATCGGCCTGGTGGGGGAGCCGGGAAGCGTGAATTTTTACCGGGAATTGGGATTTGAAGTACTTTCCGGTTTTGTGCCGATGCGTTACCGGGGAAAATAGCGGAGGAAAGAAAAGATGTTTACCGGAATAGTTGAAATGACCGGAACTGTGGAAAAACGTTTGCCGGATAAGCTTTTTGTCTGCCCCTCGCGGCCTTTTGCCGACCCGGTGCCGGGAGAGAGCGTAGCGGTGAACGGATGCTGTCTTACGCTGGAAAAAATGGAAAACGGGATTTTGAGGTTTCACACTCTGGCGGAAACGCTTTCCCGTACCAATCTTGCTTCTGCCCGGGTGGTCAATATGGAACGGGCCATGTCTGCTGCCGGTCGTTTCGGCGGCCATTTTGTTTCCGGCCATATTGATGCGGTGTCAGCAATTGTTTCCCGACGCCGCCGGACGGACGGGGATGTGGAGCTTACGGTGGAAATACCGGACGGCTTCAATCGTTATTTTGTGCCCAAGGGAAGTGTGGCGATAGACGGTATTTCGCTCACGCTGGCGGAAGTGGAGAAAAAATTTTTCCGGGTATGTCTTATTCCGACTACCCTGTCGGAAACAGTTTTGGAGGAGCGTTGCAGAAAAGGTGAAAAGGTAAACATCGAATGCGACATGCTGGCCAAAATTGTTGCCCGGCAGTGGGATTGGGCAAGGGAGGAGGAACGTGATTCCGGAAAGAGCCGGATTGAGTGGAAAACTTTGGAGGAAAATGGTTTTCTATGACGGAATACGGTATTTTGCTGCCTCCGGATGCGGAATTGCCGGAGCTTAAATATGCCGGAAGCAAATTTCCGGTGCTGGGAGCTGCGGAGAGTTTGACTGCCGCCGCCAGGAACCGGAATGAAAACGCTTTTAATATGAATTTTGACGGCGGTCTGGATCTGAATGACAGGTTTCCGGATTGCCGGCTGCGTTACGATCTGCTGGACCGCAATTTAAGTGAACTTATTCCCGGAGAAAATGCCAAAATGCGGTTGGAGTATCTGGGATGCCTCAATGAAAAAATTGCATCAGCCGCCGGGAACGGTGCCGGAGCGGTACTGCTTTTTTTTGACTGGGGCAGGGCGGAACATGATGCGGATTATTATTGCGGAATGCTGGAGATTTTGCGGGGGACGGAAAGTATTTTAAGAAAAAATGCGGTTAAGGCATTTTTTCCGGTACGCATACCGGAGCGCGGTGTTGCGGCCGGATTTTTCCGGAAATTGATTTTTGATTTGAAAGGGGGACCGTTTGCCCTGGCGGCGGATTTTCATTTGCATGATCCGGCGTTTGGCAAATCAGAGTGGCAGAATGACTGGCAGAATACCTCTTTTGAAACGGGAATGGTTTTGTATTCTTATGAACCGGCACTGGGAAACCGTCTGAGTGAAAATCCGGTACGGGAGACAGTGAAATTTTTTGAACGGCATGATTTGCCGCTTGAGGTGTTTTTTGCCCCGGCGAAACTGCGGGGAACGGAGTTTTTCCGGGATGAACTTGAAAATCTTGGGGTATTGAGAGGTGCGTTATGTTGAAGCTGGGGGTAAATATTGACCATGTGGCGACTTTGCGGCAGGCCCGGCAGGCGGAAGTGCCCAGTCCGCTTCTGGCGGCGGCGGAATGTGAAGCGGCGGGATGCTGGGGAATAACCGCGCATTTACGGGAAGACCGCCGTCATATCAATGATGATGATATTGCCGCGCTGGTAAAACAGGTTCGCCGGTTGAATATGGAAATGGCGGTTACTGATGAAATGGTGGAAATCGCCTCCATGCGCCGTCCGAACAGCTGCTGTCTGGTGCCGGAAAAACGTCAGGAATTAACTACGGAGGGAGGCTTGGATGCCGCCGGCCAGTTCGACCGGGTTGCCCGGGCGGTTAAAGTATTGCAGGGCAACGGCATAAAAGTTAGTTTATTTATTGACGCCGAACCGGAACAGATCCGTGCGGCATCAGAAGCCGGCAGTGACTATATTGAACTTCATACCGGCCGCTATTCCAATGCCGCCCCCGGTGAAGAACGCCGCCGGGAACTGGATAAACTGATTGCCGGAGCTGAACTTGCCCACACGCTGAATCTGAAAGTAAATGCCGGGCACGGTATTGATTATGAAAATATTGACGATCTCCTGAAAGTTCCTTATCTTTGTGAACTCAATATCGGACACAGCATCATTGCCCGGGCGGTTTTTACCGGGCTTCGTACCGCGGTAAAGGAAATGATGGATAAAATGCGCCCCTATGTCGGATAACAGCAGATAAAAAACAGGATAACCAATGTTATAAAATAAACGTATTTTACAGATAATCGGCTTGAAAAAATCCTTTCGTTGAAGTAAATTACCATTATCACCAGTTTTAGTAATTTTATGAGAAAATAAGGAACTTCCAATGATGTCAGAATATTTGCCTTACCTCGACCCTGCTTTGCCGGTGGAACAGCGGGTGGAAGATTTGCTCAGCCGCATGACGGTTGAAGAAAAAGTCGGTCAGCTTTGTCAGCTGGACGGACGGGATGAACTGGAAAAGAATTACAAAACCATTCAGCCCGGATCGCTTTTGCAGATTCTCAACTCCGATGCGGCGGAAGCCATCCGGCTGGCCGGAGAAACCCGGCTTAAAATACCGGTTCTTCTGGCGGTGGACGCTATTCACGGACACTCTTTCCAGCCGGGTTCAACCATTTTCCCCACCCAGCTGGGCATTTCCTGCTCCTGGGATAAAGAGGCTATCGAAAAAATGGGGGCAATTACCGCCTGTGAAATGCGTTACAGCGGTGTGGCATGGACATTTGCTCCGGTGCTTTGCATGGCAAGAGACTTGCGCTGGGGGAGAATTGATGAAACGTTCGGCGAAGACCCGTACCTTATCGGCGAATTTGCCAGTGCAATGATTCACGGGCTTCAGGGGGATGACCTCTCCGATCCGGAAAAGGTGATGGCATGTGCCAAACATTATGTTGGTTATTGTGAGACTGAGGGCGGCAGAGATGCTTCGGAAAGTGATTTGAGCCACCGGAAACTGCGAAGTTTCTTTTTGCCGCCGTTTGAATTGGCCGCCGCAAATGGAGTGGGGTCTTTCATGACCGGATATCAGTCAATGGACGGTTTGCCGACCACGGTGAACGCCTGGGCACTGCGGAAGGTTTTGCGGGATGAATTCAAATTTGACGGAATTCTGGTTACCGACTGGGCCAATGTCCGCCGTCTGGTGACGGAACAGAAAGTCTGTGCCAACGCTGCCGAAGCCGCGAAACGGGCGGTGGAATGCGGCAATGATCTGATTATGGCGGTGCCGGAATTTTTCCAGGGGTGCCTGGACGCGCTTTCATCCGGCATGCTGGATATAAAATACGTTGACGAAGCGGTCAGGCGGGTATTGAAAGTCAAATTTAAACTCGGTCTCTTTGAAGATCCCCGGATGCCGGACGCGGAAAAAAATGCCGCCCGGCTGGGAACGGCGGAACATCGCGCCGAAGCCTTGAAAGCCGCCAGAGAATCAGTAGTGCTGCTGGATAATGACGGTATTCTGCCCTTTAAAGATATGACGGGCAAAAAGATTTTTGTGGTCGGCCGCAATGCTGGAGATTATCAGACTCAGTGCGGTGACTGGTGTCTGGGTACCGGGCAGGCCAATGTGCCCCATGTTCACCCCAGAGAGTGCATTATAACTGCGGTTGATGCGCTGGAAAAAGCGTTCCCGGGACAAATCGTTTACCGTCCGAATGGAGAAGGCCGATTTTTTGATGCCGATCTGATTGTGGCGGTGGTAGGCGACTGCAAGGATTACTGGGGGGAATATGCCTCAACCGCGACTCTGGAACTTCAGGACGGACAGCGGGAAATGCTGCAGAAAGTGGCGGAAAGCGGCAAGCCTTTTGTGCTGGTGCTGCTTTCTTCCAAACCGCAGATTATTCCGGAAACTGTCCGGCGCCTGGCATCGGCGGTTATTGTACAGTTCAGTCCCGGCATGCTGGGGGGCGAAGCCCTGGCGGATGTGCTTACCGGTAAATTCAATCCCTGCGGCCGTCTGACCATATCTATCCCGCGCCATGTTGGACAGCTGCCGGTTTACTACAATCAGATACGGGGGCAGCATGGCGACCGTTACGCTGACCTCACCCAGTCGCCGGCTTACGCTTTCGGGGAAGGCAAAGGTTATTCTGAAATAGAATATGTTTCTGCTTCACTCAACGGCGAAGTATTCAACCGTTCCGATGTTCTTGAAGCTACGGTAACGCTGAGGAATAATGGAAAATATGATGCAGTGGAAGTAGTTCAGGGCTATATCAGCGACTGTGTTACCTCGGCCACCTGGGCGGATATGGAGCTCAAATGTTATGTCCGGGCGGAAATTCCCGCCGGAGAAACCCGCGAAGTAAAAATATCCATTCCGGTAAGTGCCTGCTCCATTGTTGATGCAGAGGAACGCCGGGTGGTGGAAGATGGTGAATTTGAGCTCAGAATTGGAAAATCTTCCCGGAATTTCCCCTTTGTTCTCAAATTTTCCGTCCGTTGACATGCAAAGAAAACGGCGGCTGGATTGTTAAATGCAGTCCGGCATATAAAAAAACTGTTCCGGAATATTACCGGGACAGTTTTTTTATGTTTCAATACTTTAACTTTTCTTATTTCAGCCGCTTTAGCCCTATTTAGTCGATTATGCAAAAGTCGA
>CASECL010000019.1 GCA_949286445.1 uncultured bacterium
GATGCTCCTTGTTTTTTTGCTGAAATATAAGTTGCATCCAGAACCATCATCTTTCAACTTTTTCTTTTCCTATGGGATGGCTGTGTCCTGATTTTTTTAAAAAAACACTGCAAAAAGAGTATTTTCCTCTCGGCAAAAGGTATTCATATTTTTTTCCCTCCGTCAACTGTTTTTATGACGGTTCCTTTTTCTCAGCCAATCCAGCGGAGTATCGCCGCATTCTTTTTTGAAGTTGCGGTAAAAGCAGCTCAGATCCTTGAAGCCGCAGCGCATGCTTACTTCCCCTACCGGCAGAGATGGCTCTTTTTCCAGCATTTCTCTGGCTGCGGCTATTCTTCTGGTCCGCAATACATCCATGACGGTGCGCTTTTCCAAACTCCGGTAAACCCGGCAGAGATGGCTTTTGTTCATTCCCATTCTCTCGGCCAGAGCATCCAGCGAGATGGTATCGGAATAATTCTCCTCAATCATGAAATTTACATAACTTACCAGATTATTCTTGCGGTCTCTCTTGAATGCCAGAATGCCGCGTCTGGACAGCAGAAGCAGTAAATCCAGCAGAAGAAATTTCAACCTCAAATGATAATTATGCGGTCTCCGGTCAACTTCCCGCTCCATCACATGGAAAATATGTTCCACTTCCCTATCCGCTTCCTGGATGTAAAAAGGATCACGCTGGAAATCGCTCCGGTTATAATCATGTTCAAATATTGAAAAAAAGGCAAAATCATTTTTCAATTCCCGCAATTCGTCACGGATCAGTTCCGGCTGAAAAAGCAGATTATACAATTCCAGCTCCGGCGAAGTTATATTGTACATGGTTTCATCATTGGGATGAATCACATAGACATCGCCCGGCTTGATCGGATAGACCCGGTCATTTACCAGATTTTCCGCGTATCCGGAAATAACATAACATATCTTCCAGAATTCCCGGCGGCCGCGCAAACTGAAATCCCCGGGCAGATGACGCTGCCGGATCAGATTTACCGGAAATTCAGAAGAGAGGTAATTCTTGCTGTAATACGTTTTGATTGTTCCGGTGCCGTTCATTTTTATTTTTCCCTTTCAGTTTCCCCGGTCTCCGGTGTCAGGCCGTTTCCGGTCTCCGCCGCCGGAGGCCGCCGGGAGAATTCGCAGCCGCAGAAATTCTGCCGGTAAAGACCGTTTTCCCGGGCAATTTCAATCCCCCGGAGAAAGCCGCCTTTTTTCTTAAAATTGTAAAAAGCAAAATTGTCAAATTTGCCGCCGATTTTCTCCAGCAGCGCAGAATTTTTATGCGGACTTACCGTCAAACTGGTACAGAATTTTTCTATGCCGAA
Source organism: uncultured bacterium (assembly GCA_949286445.1). Lineage (GTDB taxonomy): Bacteria > Verrucomicrobiota > Lentisphaeria > Victivallales > Victivallaceae > CASECL01. The sequence goes on from CASECL010000019.1 coordinate 1,323, forward strand.
TTTTTCTGCCGCCAGGCTGCTGCGTTCAAGAGAAAATTCAAAACACTTTTCACATCTTTTCCCTCCCTCTTTTTCCCCCTCCAGCCCGGAAACGCGCCTGAGATACTCACTGTGATTGTAATCATCCGTTTCCAGCGGCAACTCAAAGCCACCGGCAAGCTGCCGCAATGCATCAAGCCTTTTTTCATATTCCGCCCGGTCGCAGAGATTGGAGTTGGCAAAATAAAGCAGCACATTTTTTCTGCCGTATTCTTCAATCAGACGCTCTACGCATCCGGCCGCACAGGGTCCGCAGCAGCAATGCAGCAATATTTTCACCTTTTCAGCCTCCGGTCAGAAATATTTCTCCAATTCCCGGGTCAGCTGGTTAACATCCCCGGCTCCGATAACTGCAATCAGTACTTTTTTCCCCTCCCCGGCCATTTTTTCCGCATCCCGGTAAAGCTGCTCCGCCAATTCCGGGAAACTCCCCCCGAAGTAATCCGCTCTTTCCCCCGCCGCTTCCGCCAGTTCAGCGGAGCCAAGTTCGCCCTTTTCGCTCCAGGCGGCAAAGACATCCACCAGTGTCACCTGATCCGGATAATTTCCCAATATGCGGGCATACTCTTTGAAATACCGTTTCAACCTCGCATAACGGTGGGGCTGAAATACCACACTTAAATATTGCTCCGGAAATCGTTTTTTCAAGTACAAAAGTGCGTTTTCCAATTCAGTCGGATGGTGCGCGTAATCTTCGAGCAGCAGAATTCTTCCATTCTCTCTCTCCCCCCGGATACTCATCCTGCGCTCCACGCCGGGGAAATCCATCAGCAAATCCGCCGCCTCCACCGCCGGAATACCGAATATTTCCCCCGCCGACAGAACAGTTATGAAGTTTTCCGCTTCAAAACCGTACCGGCGGTGTTCAGCCGCCAAATCCGCCAGATCGGATCGTCCATTCAATGAAAAAGCATTGTCAAAACCGGCAAAAACCTCATCCGTCATTGTGCCGGACCAATAGAGCAATTTTTCCGACCGGGATGCGAATTTGTGGAAGTTTTCTTTCAGTTTTTCCACTCCGCCAAGGCTCCAGACGTGGTCGTCTTCCAGATTGGGAACTATGCCGAGAAAAATATTTTCCAGTTCAGCATTGGTCCCGTCGCTCTCATCCGACTCAATTACCAGAATATCGCCATCGCCCAGATGCCAGGGGGAAAATCCGCCGCTTAATTTTGCCCCTATCACCCGGGAAGCGGCAAATTTCTTCTTTTCCAGCAGATATGACAGCATGCCGGAAATTGAACTTTTGCCGTGTGAACCGGATACTGCCGCCACCCGGCGGAATTTCCCCGCCGCCGCCGCCAGCATTTCGCCGCGGCGCAAACACTTTACTCCCCGGCGCCGCGCTCCGTTCAGCTCCGGATTATCCGCCCCCGCGGCGGAAGTGTAAACCAGTAAATCCAGTTTTTCCGGCAGATTTTCCTCCCGGTGTCCGGAGTGAAACTCCACTCCATACCGGTCAAAATCCCGCTGCTGCTCCTCTGACGGCATTGCCAAATCTGAACCGGATACCCGGTATCCCATTCCATTCAGCAGCATGGCCAGCGGAAAACATCCGGCTCCGCAAATTCCAAGTATATGGATTGCCGATCCGCTGTCCGGCAATAAAACAGAAGCAGAAACAGAACCGCGCTCCCCGGATGACGGTTTTCCCCTGACTGGAAAAACAGAGCTGTCGACGACGGAGCAGGACTGGAAATCTGCATTTCTTTCCGGTCTCTCCAGATTGTCTGTCTCTTTTGCTTTTCCCATCATCAACTGCCTGCTTTATCCGTCAAAATCCATTCCAAATAGCTTAATTTACCAAGAAATAACGGATAAAATAACGGAAGTTTCACCTAAAAAACATTAAAATAACGGCAAAATAACGGAAGTTTTAACCGTTATTTCCGTGCACCGTCCGGCATACCGGGGAAACCGTGGCCGGACAGAGCCGCGGAGAAATGCCCGGGATTACTCGGTATCCAGAGCAAACTGAGTATCGTAAAGTTTGCGGTATATTTTGTTATTGGCCATAAGTTCCGCGTGAGTACCGCTTTCCACAATATGACCGCCGCGCAGCACCATAATCATATCCGCATTTCTTATGGTGCTCAAACGGTGCGCAATGGCAAATACCGTGCGGTTTTCCATCACCCGGTTCAATGCCTCCTGAACCAGTTTCTCCGTTACCGTATCCAGCGCGCTGGTGGCTTCATCCAGAATCAGTATCGGCGGATTGCGCAGTATTGCCCGGGCAATGGATATGCGCTGCTTTTCCCCGCCGGACAGCCGGAATCCCTTTTCTCCCACCTCGGAATCGTAACCCTTTTCGTGTTTTCCCCCGGTGATGAATTCATGGGCGTTGGCCAGCTTGGCAGCTTCAATTATCTCCTTTCGGGTCGCCCAGGGGGTGCCGTAGCAAATATTGTTGGCAATGGTGTCATTGAACAATATGGCATCCTGATTTACCACCCCGATGATCTTACGCAGTGAACTTATCCGGTAATCCCGGACGTCAATTCCGTCAATCGTTACTGAACCGTCATCC
>CASECL010000020.1 GCA_949286445.1 uncultured bacterium
AGTTCAAAAATGCCGCTGCGTCCTTTGAATCCGCTTCCGTTGCAGCGTTTGCACCGTCCTCCGGCACCATGGGGATCAAGCCCGCTTCCATTGCATTGGGTGCAGATTTTCCGCACCAGCCGCTGGGAAAGAATACCGTAAAGAGCGGAGGATATCAGGAAGCTTTCCACTCCCATATCCTGCAGACGGGTTACTGCTCCTACCGCATCATTGGTGTGCAGTGTACTCAAAACCAAATGCCCGGTCAAAGCGGCATTTATAGCAATATCCGCGGTTTCCAGATCCCGGATTTCCCCTACCAGTATCACATCCGGGTCCTGCCGGACAATATGACGCAGTCCGGAGGCAAAATCAACTCCGATTTTATGATTTATCTGCATCTGGCAGATACCGGGAGTCTGATATTCCACCGGGTCTTCAATGGTGATAATTTTGCGCTTGCTGTCATTAAGCCGGGTAAGCACGCTGTAAAGCGTCGTGGTTTTACCGCTTCCGGTGGGGCCCACTACCAGAATAATGCCGTGAGGTATGGAAATGAGCCGGTCAAATCGTTTCCGGCATTCTTCACTCATACCCAGGTTTTTCAAATCAAATTCCACCGCCTCCTTGTTCAGCAGACGCAACACAATGCTTTCGCCGGTAAGGATGGGAATGGTGCTTATACGCATATCCAGCTCAATTTTCCCCAGATGGAAATTGGTACGCCCATCCTGCGGCAGACGGCTTTCAGCAATGTTCAGTCCGCCGATAAGTTTGATGCGCGAAGCAATCGCCGGAAACTGATTCAGCGGACAGCTCATTATTTCAGTAAGCACCCCGTCCACCCGGCAGCGCACTGCCACATGGTCTTCCCCCGGCTCCACATGAATATCACTGGCTCCAAGTTCAATGGCACGGGTGAAAATATCATTGACCAACCGGACTATCTTTGCTTCTCCGGCAATGGAGCGCAGCATATTTTCATCTTCATTATCGGCAAAATCATCCTGTTCACCGGATTGTTCCATAACCTTGGCAAGCATCCGTTCCAGAAACGTCCGGCGCACCAGAATAAAACGGGGCGTCATTTTCAGACTGCTCTTGATCAAACCGGCATGCCTTGATAAGTGATATGGGTCAGCGGCAAGCATAACCAGTGAATTTTCGTCCCACTCCAGCGGGAGACAGAGATTGCTGTTTAAATAATCTTCGGATAATCCGTTAAAATATCCGGGGAGCTGGATTTCATCTTCATCCATCACCTCAACATCGAAGCAGTCCGAATAGATTTTTATTAAATCAAACTCATTAAGCACGCCTTTCTCCACCAGCAGACGGTCGGCGGTACGGCGATCCTCCAGAGTTCCGGAAACCGGATAATCCGGATCAAACTCCAGCATTTTCTCCGCCAGCCGGCAAAGCCGCGGCCCGCTGGAAAGCAATGCTTCACATGTGATTTCAAAACCCATAATTATTTCTTCTCCGCCTTGACTGTGTCGGGGGTACCGGTCTTCTTTTCTGTTGAAGCGGCAGAAACGGCTTTCCCGTTATTCAATTCCCCCCCCGAATCTTTGGATGGCGAGGCAGTTACGGCATCATTCTGCGCCTTTTCAGACTGTTCAGCCAACTCCTCAAGTTTCTGCTTGCGGAGGCGTTCCATATCTTTTTCGTGTTCATTGGCAATTCTGGCTTCAAATTTGTTTATCGAGCGCACTGACTCATTGTAACGCCGGATAATATCTTCCAGCGGGCTCTTCTCGTTGATGATATAGCCGGTAATCAGCACCAGCAATTCCACCCGTTTGGCCTGATAATCAGTCTGACCTACCAATCGCCGCAAAAACGGTATATTGCCGATAAAAGGAATTGTATTGAGATCATCCTGAATTTCTTCCTGGATTATACCGCCGATTATCATGGTGCGGCCGTTTCCTATTGTCATGGTGGTGGTGATGGTGCGCTTGTTAATCACCGGGCTGTCAATGTCACTGTAAGTGTTGGTAACAGCTTTGGAATATTCCTGGGATATATCCAGGTTAATTAAGTCATTGCTGGTAACCTGCGGAGTGACAGTAAGGATTATACCGGTATCTTCATTATCCACGGTATTGGTAATGGTGTCCGGATTGATAGTACTGCCGGAAGTCTGAGTCAGAATCGGAATGGTTTCACCTACATTGATGGTTGCTTTGGTATTGCTGGATACCAGCATTTGCGGCGAAGCAACTACTTTTACATTGCTGTTTCCGGCTAAAGCGGTGATAGCACCGAATTTTTCCGACGGGTTATCCGGATTGAAGATGGCAAAATTGGCACCCTGCCCGGTGGGAATATCGGTTGAAGATGATGAAGTTGCCGCATTGTAATTTATGGAACTCAGAGACCCCAGGTTTCCGTCTCCGGTCTGATAGGAGTATTCCACCCCGAATTTTGTGGAATCAGTTAAAGTAACCTCCATAATCAGCACCTGAAGAAGAACCTGTGCCGGCACTACATCAAGGCGTTCCAGCACTGCTCTCATGATGGAATATACCCTGGGCGTGGTACGGATCACCAGGCGGTTGTTATAGCCATCGGAGAATACTTTTACCGGAAGCTCGAAAACATTGGAATTTCTATCTACCGTGGTATTAAGCATGGAGTTGCTCATAGCTGCAAGATTATTGCTGTTTACCGTGGTCTGCTGACGGCTCTGGGTAATTTGCTGCACCTGGGTCTGGGTGGCTCCGGAAGTAGTCGTACTCACCACCAGACTGGAACCGGTGACATTGAAAATAGCTGACAATGCCTGAATCAGGTGATCGGCGCGTCCGCACATAACTTTGTAAATATAAACCTGTTCCCGGTCATCCGCCATGGAGTTGTCCAATATCTGCACCCAGCGTTTCACTTCACCGATAGCCTCGGCGTTAGCGGCAGATGCCATCACCAGCTGGAGCCGGTCTACGCCATTGAGCTGAATGTATCCAGGTTGATCGGCATTATTGGTGCCGGCAAGGGAGATGGGAAATCCCAGTATCGGCATGATTGTTGCCAATTCGGCAATAAGTTTTGTGGGAGTAATGTATTTTGCATAAATAATTGCCCGTGAGCGCGAAGTTTTCACCGGCTGATCGGCTACATCAAGAATTTGTTTAAGTTTGGGTATATTGGCACTCACATCACTGATCAGCAAAGCGTTCTGCCTGGCCAGCGGCACCACCACGCTGTTGGTGCCAAGAAAAGGCTTAAGCTGATTGGTAATCTCATTTACCGCCAGATTTTTCAAAGGATAAAAGAGTACTTCGCTGGTGCCGTCACCACGGCTTACCGCACGGATATCACCCTGCTGCGGCATTTTAGCCAGCGGCATAATCCGGATCACATACCCGGATCTGACCGCCCCGGCTCCGGCGAGAAACAGCATTTTGTCAAAGGCTTCCCAGAGCTCACGTCTGGTCATATTGGAGTTGAAATTTACCGTCACCACGCCGCGCAGTTCACTGTCGGCAATAAAGTCAAATCCGAGAATATCCGCAAAAAGCGGCAGCACATCCACCAGCGGTGCGCTGTTGAATGCCAGAGAAACCTTTACCTTTTCATCTCCGTTGAGCAAAATAAGATCGTCATAAAAACGTGGTGCCGGTTTATCTGCCAATGCCGGGTCAGATGGAGCAGTATCATTGGATACGGTAACTTTTTCCGGGTCGAATTTTTTCAGCAGGGACTGGAATTCCGGGCGGTCAACAATCAGGTTATCCACCGCTATATTTTCCGGCAGATTTTCTTTTTCCGCCACCTTGGGAGCATTTTCCCGCTGACGTTTCAAAAAGGTATATTTATCGCTCTCTTCCGGAAGTGGTTCCTCCTTTTTCTTGTAAAAGTCATCATCCGGGAAATCGATACAGCCCGAGAAAGACAGCATGGCCGCCAACAATGCCGCCGCCTGGAAATAGTTGAATGTTTTCATATTTTTCCTGCCGAAATATTTTAAATACTGTTTATTTTTCATCATCTCATTTATCTTCTTGAACTCGAGCCTGAGGTTCTGGCTGAATTTCCGGTATTGGCCGTCCGCCGTGATCCGCCGGATATCTGTACCGTGCCGCCGCCTGATGCAGTACGGTTATTCTGGAAATTACGCCGCATCATCATGCCGATCATCTGCATAAGCTGCTGCTGCTGCTGCACCTGCTGAGTTTGAACGTTGATCAGATTCTGGAAGCTGTTGGTTCTCCGGCGCGGGGTTGGGGCCGCAGGCTGATTAACAGAGGCATCTTCCAGATAAAGCTCCATTTTTCCGCTTCCCCGATTGAGTATAACATGATCTCTTTCAATGGCCGCAAGCACATAACCATTGGATAACCGGTCTCCTATCCGGTAATATCCCCGTTCTGCGGAACGTACTTCCGGAGCCGGTTCTCCGAATTTGTTAACTGATGATGCACCGCGATTGGCAGTGGAGCGTTTTGATGAGGCATTGGAATTCTGGTTATTGCGGTTCTGCCGGAATGGATTAAAACGGTTATTATTATTCCGTCTATTACTCTTTGTCGTAATCACGGCACCCTTTACTCCACCGGCATCGAAAATACCGACCAATTGCAATTGTCCGCTGCTTACGCCGCCGCGTCCCGCAGTTGAGGCCGCCGGACACCTGGCGGTATCAAATATGTTTTTTATTGCCACTACTCCGGCGGCTTCAGTGAGTGAATACTCTTTTTCCGCCTTCTGGGCACCGGGCTGAGTTTTTTTATTTGCCGCAGTACTTTTTCTTTCCCGCCGGGTTAATTCCATGGGTTCAGCTCCGGATTTATCCGGCAGCCACTTTGAAAAACTCCACAATACGCCTCCCAACAGAGCGATATTCAATAAAAAGAGAAACAGTTTCATAATTTTATCTGGTCTCCTTTTTGCTGTTTTCCACCACAACCACCCGGATTGTGCCGTTGAAGTTCAGATTTACTGCACTTCCGGAATTATTATTTCCTCTCCAGCGCATATCATTTCTCATATCCACCCGCTTCCAGTTTATCCCCACCGGATTTTCCTGCAGAAGGCGGATGAATTTTACCACATTATCAATGCTTTCGGAAACATTTACATCCAGTTCAGCAAAGGACAGATTATTATTTATCGCTCTTTTTCTCACCGTGCCGATGGAGTTGAGCCGTATTTCACAGTCTCTTGCCGCCTTTTCCAGTACTTTGCGCAGCTCGGTTTCAATATCACCGTCCCGGTCGCTCCGCCACGCCCTGGCAGTCAACCGGGCATATTGCTTATCCACATCTTTGAGTGCGGCATATTTTTTCTGCACCTCAGCATAATTAAGCTGAGCACGTTTGTAATTTTTTCTTTCTGCTTCAAGTTTTTCTTCGCTGGGAATGAAGTTTGCTATCATACTGCCGAAAGATATTCCCAGAACAATCAGCAGTATAACTCCGGCAACAGAAACCAATGCTATTTTCTTGCCTTTAGGTGTATTGAGAAAGGCATTTATTTTATCCATGTCAAATTCCATATTTATTCCTCCTCTGCCGGCACCAGTTGAAGTGAAATATGGTTAAGCGTCTCGCCGAAACGCCGCTGGAAAATGCGGGATATCCGCCAGTATGGCATTTTTTTGACCGCGGCGGCAAAATCAAGATTTTCCTGATCTGTCATCATATTGAGATCCACAGTTCCCTCATTCCAGCGCAGATTGTTCACCAGCACCGTGCCGGGCAGATTGTCGCTCAGCCGTGCCAGTTTCTGCAGCAATTCCCCCTCTCCTCCGGATAATCCCAGAACCCGCCGCATTTCTTTAACTTCCCGGTCACGGCGGTCGATTTCCCGCTGCAGTTTTTTCGTTTTACTCTTGAGAGATTCGGTCTGCTCTTTCAGCGAGGTGTACTCAC
>CASECL010000021.1 GCA_949286445.1 uncultured bacterium
ACCGTTGCACCCGACACAGTCAGGGATTTGCCGCCGGCATTGTCATAGTGTTCAGTATTGGTCTCTTCGCCGATAATTGTCGGACCGCTGTAAACCGGTCCCACCAGACTGAGCTGTTTGGATCCGGCATCGTAATTGAATGACCATTCCGCCGGAATTTCCGTTGAACCATTGATGGTAATCGATGATGTATCAGTCCACTCAATCCCGCCGGTAAGAACGTAAGTGCCGCCATTGGAAAGCTGAGTTGAACTTATGGTGATATTGATGTTTTCCAGTGCAGTGATAAAGGCGGCGTTTTCTCCGCTGATAATTGCGGTACTCTGCATTGCCGCGCTGCGTTCGGTCAAATCAAAATCCACCGCCGTAACCGTCGCCGCCGTGGTAAGCGCATTGGTGAAACTTACCGCCGTATCGCCGCTGAAAACCATCGTTCCGAAATTCTGTGCGTCTGCGGCAAACGAGGCATTATAGCTGTCAAAGGTCATAATGCCGTACGTTTCGGTACCGTCAGCCTTTTTGCCCAGACCATAATATGTACCCGTCCAGGAGGCCAAAGCGTCTTCCGCTGTCACATCGTAAATCCGCAGTTCCGCCGGTTTTTCCGAATACGCTCTTGCCGCCGTATTCACCGTAGTTGCATTGGCCGCACTGGTGAGTGAAATGATGGACCCGCCAACCTGTGTTGAGCCACCGATAGCAAGATTGATGCCTTCGCCGAGTTTCACTCCGCCTTCTGTATTGATTTGTCCAGCCACCAGAATGTTTCCGCCAATCACCGAGTCATAAATATCAAAATTTATCCCGCCGGATAAATTCGCTATGGTATTCTGACCGGAAAATACATCACATTGTATCTCGACCGCATTCAGAGATACATTCACCGAGCCGGCAATATCATTGGTCGATGAAATCATGACTTTAAAACCGGTGGTGACTTTCACTCCGTCAGAAAGCGTGACTGAGACATCCCCATCGGCAATTTCAATTGCACCGCCGGAGGCCATATTGGAGAGGTTGTTTATGATCACATTGCCGGAGATGTCATAACTGACACCACCATATCTGGAGGACAAGGTTGATGGCTGCCCTCCTTGAATATATAAATTGTCTATATTTATTGTGCCTCCATTGGTCGCCGATATAGATGCTGATGCCTTGCCGTAATTGATGCTGTATGAACCGGAACCGTTGCCGCTGGTGCCGACAGTGAAAGACCCTATATTCAAAGTAGAAGCGGCCGACACGTTGATGTCAACTGTTATGACCTGGGTCGTCCCCCCAGTATCTCCGGCTGTGCCGACAAAACAGGGCAGCAAATTAACCTTGTAACCACCGGTAGCTCCCATGTAAAATGTATTTGTCACATCAAGATTGCAATCAGCTTTGTCAATACTGAGTGAAAAATCAATGCTTTTTAAACTGTTGTTGCCCTTATTGGACGAATATGCTCCGGAAATACTCATCAGACTGCCGGAGATATTATTCAGTTTTACCACCGCATCTCCACCGGAAACGGTTTTGGTATCTCCCGGTTGATCCTGGCCGCCATTGAGAATATAGAATGTGCCGTTGCCGTCCTCGGCGAAAGCTATATCATTCATAACGCAGTTGATGTTTCCCACTGTCACTTGAGAACCTGATGCACTGGCACTTACCAGATTTACACTGGCATCTGACATTCCGGCTTTCAGATTGGATGCTTCAATATTGATATCCCCGGTGGAAAAAACAGTATCCGCTTTTGAAGTGTAAACCCCGAAAATTTGCCGGAAATATCCGGTAGTGTCAGAATTCAGCCATTGCAGAGACAGATCCCCTGTCGTTGCGCTCTGTCCAGTCAGCCTGGTTGATGAGAGCAGATACAATTCCCTGAAGAAGGCGGAAACATTGTTCATGGCTATGGATACATCGCCATTTACCGTTATCCGGCTCCCGGAAATAGTGGAACTCTCAAAAGTTATTCCGCGCAGAGTGCTTACCAGGGTCGGGCTGAATGAAATATTATCAAGACGCATATCAATATTTCCGGTCGTTATTTCGCCGGACCCAGTCATATCGATTGCCATTACCGTGGCATTGGTGTCGGTATTGGATCCCCCGGAAACTGCGAAATTTATGTCGCCGGTAGTAACAGTGTTGTCTGTTCCGCTGTTGGTGACACACTTGTAAAACGGCACCCTGCCGGCAGATTCCGCCTGGTTGGCACAGAAAAAAATATTTCCGGCAGTAACTGAAACACCGCTTATGTTTTTAGACAATACCACCGCCTGCACATAGCGGGTATTCCCGCTGGTGCTGAAATAAAGATTATCGTAGACAACAGAACTTTCCGGACTGTTTATTACCGAATAATCCAGAAAACTGGTACCTGTATTGATATAAATCAGCCCGTAATCATTTGAATCCGGGGATTTGTTTTCCTCTGAAGCCGGAGTAGTTGACATCAATGAATAATGAGATGTTCCCTCAAGGGTTCTGATCCATTCCGGAATCACCCAATCACTCGGCCAATCATTCATTTTTCCATCCTTTCAATAATTTTACTCCCAGAGTATAGATAAACTAAAACACCTCCCTGGAATTATAACTCAAAAAAAATAAAAAGCCTGGATTTTATTGCCAATTTTCCGAAAAACCGGTAAAATATCAATATTTGCAAATAAAAAAAACTCATTAACCCATATTCCGGACGGGAAATTTTTGATTGCCGCCGGATCGTTTCAGATTTTTATGATACTCCTATGATGTCGCCTGGAAAAATAATTACTTGAATTCTTCCGGATGGCGTTGTTTCAACAGAGGCACCGCCCAGCCGCGGCCGGTTTTTTCCAGCCTTTCACAGTATGCTTTCAGAACGCCGCGGGAATGGTAGGGACCGCCTTCGGCTAATACCTCACGCATCGGATCATGGAAAATACCTTCCGGCATGGAAGACATCATCCGGTCATGCCAGTTCAAATAACGGTAAGCCCCCTCTTTGCAGAGTTCCGGATGAGTTTCAGCCAGATTGTGCTGTTCATGGGGATCTGACTCCAGATCAAACAGCATTTCTTCCGGAAAAAGATGATAAAAGTCATGGTAAGTGCGAATGTAAATATATTTATCCCAGCGCACCGACCGCTGACAGGTATGACAGCATTGGGATAAAACAAGTTCATTGCGTTTCACATCTTCATCCCGGCCGGAAACGGCACCGGCAAAACTTATTCCCTCCCAGCTGGCACGCGGTTTCAAATTCATAAGTTCCGCCAGCGTGGGCAAAAGGTCGATGTTATAGTGGAAATTCTTGTCCCGGCAGCCTGATCTCATGCCGGGATACTTTATTACAAGCGGTATATG
>CASECL010000022.1 GCA_949286445.1 uncultured bacterium
CACTGCCTTACAGTATAACTTCCTCTACAGTACTTCACTACAGTGAGATACAAAGAAACAAAATGGTTTCCTATCTCACGGCAACACGACACCTATCATGTTAAAATCTTATCCGCTTCATACGGTTTATAATTACGCAACTATGCAGATAACAAAACATAGAACACCACTATTTTTGAGTATAATCCCCGTTAATGTAACACAAAAAACTATCTTGTCAAATAGTATTTTCCCGTTTAAGGTGATTTCAAAAATGTCAATGTATTTTATTATGAGAATGTCACATAAATCAATACACACACCGTAGATATTGGAATATACGTCATAACATACCAGATAAGTATACAGCAAGAAGTGCTGAATGGATAATGCAATAATTCTTGGCGTTTATAAATGAGGTAAATCATCTCTGCTGGAATTTTATTGTAAAAATAGATTTTCGAACGATGTACAAATAAGAGATCGAGAAAAATACAGAATACAGACAAGCTGGAAATACCATAAATTACCGCAATCAGGGAATTAAAAAAAAACGGCGGGAAAGAAATCCGCCGCAGAATAAACAAAAAAAATGGTGCGCCCACGGGGACTCGAACCCAGGACCCAATGATTAAGAGTCATTTGCTCTACCAACTGAGCTATGGGCGCACTTGACTTGTCGCTTCTAAATATGCCACATTTTTTGAAAAAATCAAGTCTTTTTTTCCATTTTTTTTGCAAAATTTGTTTACATCAGAGCAAAGATGGTGTATATTACCGGACAGGAGAGTAATGACATGAAGAATTTTGAGGAACTTTTCGCCGAACTCAGTGCCAAGGCCGCTAAAAATGATCCGGAATCCGGAACCGTAAAGGAATTGGCTAAAGGTAAACACTTTATCGGCAAGAAAATCAGCGAGGAGGCAGGCGAAGTCTGGATCGCCGCCGAATATGAAGGAAAAGAGCGAACCGCAGAGGAAATTTCTCAACTGCTTTATCACGCGCAGGTTATGATGATTGCCAACGGTATTTCGCTCCAGGACGTCTATAAATATCTGTGAGGTTTAATCATGCTGCAAGTGGCTGTTCCGAACAAAGGGGCTTTGTCTGAAGACGCCGTCGCACTGCTCAAGGAAAGCGGATACCGCTGTTCCCGTTACGGGCGCGAACTCGTGGTTTACGACAATGCCAATGATATCAATTTTGTCTTTCTGCGCCCACGGGATATCGCGGTTTACGTCGGCAACGGTATCATCGAACTTGGTATCTCCGGACGGGATCTGGTGATGGACAGCGAGGCAAAAGTCAGGGAATTGATGGCTCTCGGTTTCGGCGGAAGCCGTTTCTGTTACGCCGCACCCAAAGACAAAAATTTCACCATCAACGACTTCAACGGCAAACGCATTGCCACCAGTTACCCCAGAATTGTGCGTCAGGATTTCGCCCGGCGCGGATTCAAAGGCAGTATAGTTCAGCTGGACGGAGCAGTGGAAATTTCAGTTCAGCTCGGCGTGGCAGACTGCATTGCTGACGTGGTGGAGTCCGGGCGGACACTGGTCGAAGCCGGTTTGTGCATCGTAGGAGAACCAATCCTGGTTTCCGAGGCAGTGCTGATCGGCAGAGAGGGCATTGAGGAACTTCCCGAAGTAAAGAAAATGCTCGCCAGGCTTCACGGCATATTGGTGGCAAGAAAATATGCCGTCATCGAGTATGATGTGGAGAAAAAAGTGTTGGACGAAGTGTGCAAAATCACTCCCGGCATCGAAGCTCCCACAATTTCACCCCTGGCCAACCCGGAATGGGTGGCGGTCAAGGCCATGATCAAACGCAACGAGGCCAACGATATTATGGACAGACTTTATTCGCTGGGAGCCAGAGGGATTATCGTCAGCGAAGTTAAATCCTGCCGTATCTGAAGCGTTCCGTGCCTTTGTCAATTTGAAAATCAATTCTGGAGAGAAATTACCATGAGCAGGATACTGGAAAGGGCAAAGGAGGTCTTTGATCTGGAGATCGCCGGCCTTGAGCAAGTCAAAAATAATCTGGGACAGGATTTTGAACGCATGGTCAAAATGCTGTGCGAGGTGCTGGACCGGGGCGGAAAAATCGTTTTTACCGGAGTTGGCAAAAGCGGATATATCGGGAAAAAAATCGCGGCAACTATGTCCAGTGTCGGGTCTCCTTCCATTTTCATGCATCCGGTGGAGGCTCTTCATGGCGACCTGGGGGTGATGCAGAAACACGATATCGTGGTGGCTTTGAGTTACAGCGGGGAGACTGATGAATTGCTCACCACCATCAAACCGGCAAAAAGGCTGGGAATGAAAATTATTTCCATTACCGCCTCCAGAACTTCGTCCCTGGGTAAATTGAGCGATCTGGTTGTGGAAATGCCGGTATCCGGAGAAGCATGCCCCTTCAATCTCGCTCCGACGACAACCACCACGGCATTGCTGGCTTTGGGTGATGCTCTGGCTCTGGTGCTTCTGGAGGTAAGGGGTTTTACCAAAGAGGATTACGGCAGGCTTCATCCCGGCGGGGCTATCGGACGCATGGTTACCCTGCGTGCCGCCGATGTTATGCGCAAACCCGACCGCTGGGTATTGGCAGAGCCCACCGATCTGGTTAAGGAAATTCTCGGTCGCATGGGCAAAGCCAGATGCGGTTCAGCCATCATCGCCGATGCCGACCGCAAACTGCTGGGTATATTCACAGACGGCGATTTCCGCCGCTGGGCGGAGCGGGATGATAAAATTCTCTGCCGGTCGATGTTTGAGGTAATGACTCCGAATCCCATTGCCATTCACCGGGATGCGCTGGCGGTGGAAATACTCAAACTGGTGGAGGATAAACACATCAGTGATATTATTATTGTCGATGATGAAAATCATGTCGAAGGCATGATTGATGTTCAGGATCTTCCCGGTCTGAAATTGATGTAATTCAGCCGGTAATACCGGTGTTCACAGCAGGTAAAATCCCGGCACCGGAATAGAGATAGTATCCTGAAAAACTCCGGCAGTTCCGGAAGCTGTGTCCGGAGCAGGTATTTTTACGGAGATATAACATACCTCAGAGACAGCGCGTTGCAAAGGGAATATCCGGTGCGGATTGTGCCGGCCTGCGGCGGCATTCGCCGGAGGTGATTTTCTATTTTTGCGCACTGTTGCGGGGGGATGAATAAAATTGTTGTCAGCCGGGAAGTTCTGCTGCGGAAAATTGCAAAACCCGGCGGAAGTAAGATCTGTTTTATAAAAGTCACGTTTATTATACATGAGTTTAAGGAGGCAGCATGGCGGAAATAAATCGGGATAAAAATTTGGAAATCGCCATAAGTCAGATCGAAAAAGAGTTTGGCAAAGGCTCAATAATGCGGCTGGGAGATTCCGGAGCCGCGGCAAATGATGTGGAGGTAATCAGTACCGGTTCACTGGCATTGGATCTGGCACTGGGAATCGGCGGAGTTCCCGCCGGACGTATTGTGGAAATTTTCGGACCGGAATCCAGCGGGAAAACCACTCTCTGTCTGCATGTGATTGCCAATTCACAGGCTAAGGGCGGCCGCTGCGCTATCATCGACGCCGAGCACGCCATTGATCCGGGTTATGCCCGGAAAATCGGCGTGAAAACGGATGAACTGCTTATTTCACAGCCGGATTGCGGAGAAGACGCGCTGAATATTGCCGATACACTGGTACGCAGCAATGCGGTGGATGTTCTGGTGATTGACTCGGTGGCGGCATTGGTGCCCAAGGCGGAAATTGAGGGCTCCATGGGCGATTCCCACATGGGTCTTCAGGCCCGGCTCATGTCCCAGGCACTGCGGAAACTTACCGGCGTAGCCAGCCGCAGCCGCACCTGTATAATTTTCACCAACCAGATCCGGGAAAAAATCGGAGTGATGTTCGGCAATCCGGAAACCACGACCGGAGGAAATGCGTTGAAATTTTACGCTTCCATCCGCCTGGATATCCGCAAGGTGGGAGTGCTGAAAGACCCCGCCGGGGAAATCACCGGAAACCGGGTCCGGGTGAAAGTGGTGAAAAATAAGATGGCACCGCCTTTCAAGGTAGCGGAATTTGATGTCAATTATGCCGAAGGCATCAGCAAAGCCGGTTCAATTCTTGATGTGGCCACCGATCTCGGCGTACTGGAAAAACGCGGTTCATGGTTCAGCATGAACGGCGAACAGCTGGCGCAGGGACGGGATCAGACCAAGGCCTTAATCGAGAAAGACAGCGCATTGCGCGACCGTATCGTAGCCGGTATATGCGCCAAGACCAATATCAAACCGGAAGCATTCGGGCTGAAATCCGATGCCGTGGAAAAAGCTGAAACGGCGGCGGAAGCGGCAGATAAAAAATAAATTTTATATGGCACAGATGTTTTCCGTCCCCTGGAGAACAGATTTTCCTGGGGATGGATGAGGCATCAATTTTGAAATCAGAGTCAAGAGAAATTCGACGCCGGCATTGACAGAGAGGTTAGCCCGGCAGAGAAAATTTCCAATTCAGTTGTAAACAGTGTATTAAGAGTTATGAAGTTTCTCCATTGCAAAATCATTTTTTCGGCGGCATTTTCCGCGCTGTTTCTCACGCTTTACGGGGCGAATGAAGAATTTCAGCGGGAAATGCTGCTGGGAAACACCGCGGCAGAAAATCTGGATTTCCGCCGGGCGGCGGAGTGTTATTCGACTGCCGCGAAATTTGCCGGCGATGATGCGGTGCTTTATGGAGAGGCGGCAGAACGGCTCGGCGGTGCACTGTTGCGTTCCGGAGAGATTGCCGAGGCGGAAAAACTGCTGGTGGACTGGAAAAAGCGTTTTCCGGATGAAGACAGCACCCGGATGGCAATGCTGGAGGCTGAACTGCTGATTGCCGGGCGTAAATATGCGGAGGCAGAAAAAAAACTTGACCGTTTTTTCTCCGGCCGTCCGATAAAAGGCGGTAATTATCTGCCATTGCTCAATTTAAGGGCACTGGCTCAATTCCGGCAGGGAAAATACAATGAAGCGGCGGATAATTACGGCATGCTGGAGGCTTTCGCCCGGGGCGGAGCTATGGAATTTCCGGCTTGGGTGAGAAAAACCATTTCCCTTTTTGAATCAAAGCGTTTTGCCGAAGCCGACCGCAGTCTGGCGGATACCGCCCGTTTTACTGACCCGAAACAGCGCAGAGATGTGGAAAATTTGCGTCTGCTGGGCATGCTTTACCGCAATGAATTGAAAAAATTCTCCACCGAATGGGAGAAAATCCGCCCCGCCAATGAGGAAGAGGCTGAACAAACCGGAGCAGATATAATCCTCTCTGAATTATGTCTCCGGGCCGGAAGACTTTTTGCCGGAGCTGAACCGGCCAAAGCAGAAGAATTTCTCCGTTTGGCGTTTCACTACGCCGATACCGAGTCGGCTAAAAAACTTATTCTGCTGGAACTGGCGGAACTTCAGGAGAAAAACAACCGGGTATCCGCCGCAGCGGAAACTCTGAAAAAATATTTATCATTCTTCCCCGAAACGCCACCCAATGCCGCACTGATGATTCGCGCGGCCAAGCTATTCAAAAGTGCCGGAAACAATAACGAAGCATTGGATTTGCTCCGCAATGCGGCCTCCGACCGGGCAAATGGCATGGAGGTACGGCGGACGGCACAGGAGTTAAGAAGTGAATTGCTGGCTGCCGCCGGGCAGAAGAGTGCGGGGGCGGAAGAAATACATAAACTTATAGATGAATCAGAAACTGCCGCAGATAAATTTGAAAATACCATGTTGCTGGGAGATTTCTATTTCCGGCTGAAAGATTACCGTTCTGCGGCCACGGCCTTTAGCGATGCGGTATCGCTGGCAAAAAATCAGGATCGGAAATTCTCCTCCCGGGCCGGGTACTGGCAACTGCAGTCTCTTATGGGGGCAAAATCTTATAAAGAAGCGGAAAAGGCGGCAAAAAATCTGCTTTCATTCCCGGAATACCGTGAACAGGCAATCAATTCCCTGGGGAATATTTACGAGCTGACCGGAAATTTAGCGGAGGCGGCAAAACAGTATGAACTGCTGCTCCGGGAATTTCCCGCTGGGAAGGGTGCATCAGATGCGCTTTACCGTTCCGCAGCAGTGGAGGAGAAAAGGAAAAATTTTTCCGCGGCATCAGATTTATACCGCAAATTTGCAGAAAATTATCCCGGGCATGAATCGGCACCGGCGGCACTTTATTCCGCCTGTGAATGTGCCCACGCCGCCGGAGATGCGGCAAGTTCGGCAAAACATTTAGCATTTTTCAAGCACAAGTATCCCACCAATCCGCTCTGTACCGCGGCGATGCTTAAGGAGTGCGATGTGCTGAAAGCGGCGGGAAAATATGACAATGCCTTGAAAACGCTGGATGAAATATTGCTTTTGCGCGGAGGGGCAGTAGACAAAATGCTCCGTTTCCAAATCATGCTTGACCGGGCAAAAATCTTTAAGCTGAAAGGTGATTCCGGCACTGCAGTATTGGCATTGGAAAAACTTGCCGGAGAAAATCCACCCGGTGAAATCGGAGCAGAAACCGCCTTTCTGCTGGGGAATTACCGTTTTGACCGGGGAAAATACGCCGAGTCGATCGCATTGTACCGCAAAGGGCTGGAACAGGCGGAAGCCTGGCAGAAACCGGCATTGTCCGGCCGTCTGGCTGATGCGTGTTTCAGTCAGGGATCGACCCGGTCAGACCGCAAACTGCTGGAAGAAGCCAGGGAAATCTATACCGCACTTGGCAGTCAGGGCAATAATATTAACTTTAAATTGCAGTGTTTGTACAAAGCCGGCAAGACCGCGGAAGCACTGGGCGACCTGAAATCCGCTTTGCGGGATTACCGGGAGGTGCTGTACCTGGCTCAGGCAGGGAAAAAATCCGGCCGCGTTATGCCGGATGAGGCCTGGGTGGGACGGGCTCTCCATGGAGCGGTCGGGGTGCTTTCAAGAGACAGCAGCATTGCTTCAGGACGGGAAATTATCCGACTGATCAGACTTTTCAGTTCCATGGGGTACGGAAAAACAGAAAATCTCCAGCCGATAATCAATGATACGGTAAAACGTTACCATCTGCATGGCAAAAGCATCAAGTAACCGTTTTACCCTGTTCCGTCAGCACAGGATAAGTAAAATATGACAGTATTGGCAGATTACAGGTAATTTGCAGAAACCGGGAAAGGTGGAAATCATGAAACAGATATTCAAAAAAATCACCGTCTTTTTACTGTTGTCGGGATTGTTGGCTCCCTTCGCCCTCTCCGGAAATACAGACACGGAAAAAATTGTTAAAACAGAGCCTCCTCAGATAGGAATAATCGGAATGAATGAAGTCAACCTGCCTGCAATCAGCCATGGAGTCGGGTTGTTCAATCCCCCCTGGACGGCTCTTCAACTGGGAATAAGTAAGGAAGCGTCGCTTTTTGACGGAGAGACTGCCCTTTACGGTCTTGGCCTGCAGCTTTTTACCGGGACATTTCAGAAAAGCGGCGGGGGAATACAGTTCGCCACCGCGATGCTGTTGAATGAAAACGACTTTTACGGTGTTAATTTTTCCATAGTCAATGCCGCATACAAAGGTTTTTACGGCATTCAGACCGGGGTGGTGAATTACGCCACAGAAAATGGCGGAGCTCAAATTGGCGCAGTAAATTGCTCTTACAAGAAAAATTTCCTCCAGATCGGACTTTTTAACGCCGCCAGAAGCGGTTTGCAGATCGGTCTGATCAACAGCAATCAGAACTCAATATTGCCGATAAGTATCGGGATAAATTACTCTCCGGAAGAAAAATAATGCCGCTCAAAAATAATTTTTCCCGCAATATGCCGATGCAAAGACTGTCTCAGAAAAATCTCCGGATATATCCCCGGATGATGGCGGCAAATTTTGCTGTTTTAATATTTCTTTTCACCTTTTCAGCCGCCGCGCTGGATTTTGATTTAAAGCGCAGTTCGAAGGGCGAAGAAAACTCCATTGTCGCAGCGGTAAATGGAGAAGCGGTTACCTTGAAAGAGGTGCTGGAAGAAAGCCTTTCAAGAGAGCTCTCTCTTTATGCCGCCAATGACAGCTCTGAAACCTATGCCGCAGTGGAAAAATTCCGCCGGCAGGTGCTGGATGAAATTATCGACCGGAAATTGCTGCTGGATGAATACAAACGCCAGCCTTTTGAAATTCCCTCCCAGTATCTGGAGAGTTTTCTGGATGATTTGGCTGTAAGCTATGGCTGCCGTACCCGGAGCGAGTTTTCCGCCAAGTTGAGAAGCCAGGGTACCTCAATGGAGGAATTCCGGGAAAAGGCCCGGCAAAGACTGATCGTCCAGGCCATGCTGGGCAGACTGTTCGCCGCCAAACTTAATGTCACCCCAAAAATGGTGGCCGAATACATGGCAAAACAGAAAACACCGCCTGAAAAAGAAGTTCATTTCTTCCTTATCCAAAGCCGTAAGGAAATGAAAATCAAGGATGAAAAAGAATTTCTCCAGCTGGCAAAAACCAATTCACCACAGTCAGACGGCGATTTCTCCTGGTGCGAAGTCAGCCGCCTGCGCCCGGAATTCCGGGAAGCTCTGGAAAAAATAAAGATCGGCGAAATAACACCCCCTATCAAACTCGATGATGGAATATTCTATCTGCTGAAAAAAGATGAGCGGCTCACCGCTTCCGGAGGAGTCGATGCGGCAAAAGCCAGGGAAATACTGGAACAGGAACAGCGAACCGCATTGAAAAACGAATATATCGCCGAATTAAGAAAAAATTCAATTATCAAATACTACTGAATACTTTTAAAAAAGTATAAATAAAGAATACTGCGGGAAGGAAAAACCCTTCTCCGGAAAATGTTTTTTTGAAAAAAAGAATACTGCGGGAAGGAAAAACCTTTTAAGGAAAGGTTCTTTCCTTCCCGCACCCATCCTTTTCCAAACCTTTTCGGGATACATTGCTTCAATTTCATAAATTGAAGCAATGGTCGCCAATGCATAAAATACAAAAGCAAAAAAAGCACACCGGAAATCAGGATAAGAATGGATTTTGCCAGTGTACGGAAAAGAAGAACATTTTACCCGCGTAGTTTTTTAAAAGAGTAAGTGCGGGAAGGAAAAACCCTTCTCCGGAAAATGTTTTTTTGAAAAAAAGAATCCTGCGGGAAGGAAAAACCTTTTGAGGAAAGG
>CASECL010000023.1 GCA_949286445.1 uncultured bacterium
CACGGGGGCCGTTTACCGCCTCCAGCCGGTGAACATCACAGGGACGGGCATCACGGACTTCGGCCGGTTTGACGAAAAGTTCACAATCGCCCACTGCCGCCCGGTCATTAAGTTTGAGTACACAGCCCGACACCGCCCGCCCGTGAAAATGGACAACATTTTTCCCGCACGCCTGCAGCCGTACCTCACGGGAACTGATCCGCAACTCCGCCTGATAATCTGCCGATACCCGATCCTGAGGTGGGATCACCCAATCATTGTCCGGGGCGCGGCCGATCCGGACTTTGCTCCCCAAAGTGTCGCTTTTGGCCGAATAAAGCAGTTTTCCCCGGCAGCGGAATTCAAGAAGATATACCACGGTACGCTTTCTCTTTTCCGTATTCAACGGTTCATTGGCGGCATTTGATTTTTTACCGAGTCGGTGAAATAATATACTCATTCTTCTATCGTCCAGATATTTTTCATAATCTTCACATGCCGATGATCATCCGGCGACGGGAAACGGCGGAGACACTCATTGATAATCCGCTTCATCCCCTCGGTATTTTCCGCCGTCTGATATGTCTGATACGCCAGACAGCACTGAGAATACCAGATTTTCTGTTTTTCCCTGAATTCCCGCCAGAGCGGCACCACCGCGGCAATCAGAACCTGATCTTTTGTCTCATACGCCCGGCAAAGCAGCGTCCGCAGCATCAGATCCACATCATTCCACACCGCCGCGGCAATGTTTTTGCGCAATTCAAACGAAGCGCGCTGCAGCAGTCTGGTAGAGTCCTCGGTCATGCGTTTTTCCGGAATTTCCCAGTAATGATCGACCATTGACGGCGACACTACAAATGCTCCGAAACGCTGAAGAACCCGCTCCGAACGCCAGAAATGATTGGCTGGCACCTCCCGGAGCAAAACCAGTTCCTTGTCATGATAACGCATATAACTGACATATCCCTGCCAGCGGAAATTCTTATCCTGACGGGTGTAGGACATCCGGTAATACGGAAATCCGCTCTCCGACGGGCGGTAGAACTCCTGACCCGGTTCATCCAGAAACGCAAATCCCTCCTGCTCTGAAACCCGTTTCCGCCAGTCATCAAAACTTTTCCGCCGCGTCGTCCGGAAACCATCCGGAACAGTTGATACAGAAAACACAATATGAAACGGCACATCCATATTCTTTCCCAATGCCGTCATGATTTCATGATTATTGCCGTCGCTTTTCGTCACCGTGGCCGGAGTCTTGGGGTAGTAAATCAGGCATTTTCCCCCCGGCTCGATTTCCATGCGGAACTCCCCGTCATCAAAGTTTCCGGAAACCTCACCCGGCCAGGTAACCGGATTTTCCAGCTGAAGATTGGAAATAATATAGGCTCCCCCGATAATCAGCAGAAAAAGCGCGATACCGGAAATCAGCACAATCCTCCGGTGCCAGCGACGGCTGCGGTTGAATTTCCGCAGCTCCTCAAGTTCAGCGGCAGAAGCGTAACGCGTGCAGTCACTGCTGTCCGGCACGGCTCCGGAAATGTTGTCATCCCCGGCAGTCTCCCCGGAAAACTCCTCCGTTGCCTCTTCCGGGTCGTCCGGCATCACCGCCGCAGACTCCATATCAACCGGAGAATCATCTTCCTCAAGCACAAATGTCAACTCTTTTCCAAGACACACATCCGCTCCCGGAGTCAGCAGGAAATCCCCCTCCCCCGTTGCCTCTTCGCCATTCACCCGGACGGCGGCATTGTCGTGGACGTGCAATAAAACTCCATTATCCGATTGCGGCATGAGCGTAACATGTTCCGCTCCGATATCCATGCCGCCGGGCCGGATATCTGCCTCGCGGCGGCGTCCAATCAGAGTGCCGGAATTACGCACCGCAAAGACTCTTCCGGCCAATTCGCCGGTTAAAAACCTTATTTTGTAATTCACAACTGTACGCTCCATATTTTACGTTCAGAACAGCGGAACTCCCGCCTCCCGCATTTTCAGGAAAACCGGAGTAAGTATAATAATAAACACCGCCGGCAAAATAAACAACGCCATCGGCAGAAGCATCAGAGACGGTGCCCGCTGAGCCTTGCATTCCGCCAGTGCAAAACGGGCTTTACGCATCTCTTCGCCCTGAATTTCCATCGTTTCAGTCAAGGGTGCGCCAAGTTCAGTACCCAGCGCAATCGCCGCCGCAAACGAAGTAAACTCCCGGATACTGATACGGTCTGCCATATTCTGCAGTGCGACGGTTCTGACCACCCCCAGCTCCATCTCCCGGAGCATTTGGGAATATTCATCCGTCAGCGGACTGTCAATGCCAAGTTTAACATAAAAACGCACCGCCGCGGCAAAATCCAGCCCCCCGCGCATCGCCGATGCAATCAAGTCTATCGAATAAGGAATTGCCTTAAGTATCGACAATCTCCGCTCCGCTACCATATTGCCGATAATAATTCCCGGCATACTTCCGCCGATAAACGCCGCAATCAGCCCCGCAACCGGAATGGATATCCGGTTCTCGTCATCAACCAGTCCTGCCGTCACGCATCCTGCCGCCACCCCCAGAAAAACCACCAAAAGCAGCTGCATGCAGCATACTTCCGCCGAAGTGAACTTCAATCCGGCAAAATTCAATTCCTTCTGCAGCCGGGCACACCGCCCGGGAAACAGCCTGCGGAAAAAAGTTCCAACCCCGGCCATCATCAGAACATCAATAAACGGTCTCATCAGACTGAACAGCCATACCGTATGTTCCCGTTCCGCCGCGGCTTTCTTTTCCTTCTTCTCCCCCAGAACAACAAAGAAAATGGTCGGCAGAACTATCACGGCAAAGGTCAATGCGTAAATAAAAATCTGTTTCATTTCCTCACACCCTGATATCCACAATCGACCGGATCACCAAATATCCGATCACTTCCAATGTCAGCATCGCTCCTATGGCGCACCAGCCGATCCACGTCTGAACCATCGGCAGCATCAAATCATTATTGATGAAAAACAGCAGCAGAAATGCAACCAGGGGAGCCAACGCCATTGCCAACGCTTCAAAACGCCCCTGTGCCGTCAATGCCCGCAGTTTCTGCTGAAACTCCGTCCGCCCCCGGATCATCATGGTTATTTTTTCCAGAACATCCACCATACTGCCGCCGGACTGCGTAGTCAGCCGGATTGAAATAATCAGCAGCTGCAAATCTTCACATGGAATCCGGTTGTACATCCGCTGCATTGCCTCGGCCAGTTCCAGTCCGAGACGGTACTCCCGGATCACGATCATAAGTTCCTCTTTCAGCGGTCCCTCACACCTTCTGGAAAACACTTCCAGTGCCTGCGGCAACGCCTGTCCTGCCCGCAATCCGCTGGTCAACCCCAGCGAAAGATCCAGAATACTGTTTTCAAACTGTTCCGCCCGGTGCCTGACTTTCCGCGAAAAATAAAACCAGGGCATTGCCATGCCCAGCAGAAAAACCAGTGCCGCAGCCGGCACAATAATCAGCGGTTCATAAACCTGGCAGAAAATCAGCGTCGTAATCATCCCTCCCGCCAGCAAAATTCCCAGCGAAAGCTGAATCTGCTGAAGCGTAGCCCGCCCGATAAAATAATAAATATTGTTGGCCATCCCCTCGGAACGGCTTTCCCGCATCTTCCGGTCCGCCTGCTCCATACTGAATGACTGAATCAGCGAAATAATAATATAAACCAGCAGGGCAACCGCCAGAAGCACCAGAAGATAAACTCCGTAACGCTCTGATAAAGAAAGTTTATTCATCGCACCTCCCATCTCTCACCCCTCCGGCACAAACACGGACATATCCAGCTCAAGATCTCCGGATTGACGCAGTTCCTCCACAAAACGCGGAATATTTCCGGTCGCGGTATGCTGTCCGATAACATGAAACTTTTCATCAAAACCTTTCTGCTCAAAAACGAAAATATCCTGAAGCAGAATTGTGCTTCCCTCCCGTCCGGTGACTTCCGAAATTTTCACAATCTTTCTTGAACCGTCCGGCAATCTGGTCTGCTGGACAATCAGATGAATTGCCGAAGCAATCTGTTCCCGTATTGCTGACGAAGGCAGTTCAAATCCGGCCATCATCACCATATTTTCCAATCGCGACAGCGCATCACGGGGATTATTTGCGTGGCAGGTGGTCATGGAGCCGTCATGCCCGGTATTCATCGCCTGAAGCATATCAAGAGCTTCCGCCCCGCGGCACTCCCCGACGATAATCCGGTCCGGACGCATACGCAAAGTATTTATCACCAGATCGCGGATCGTAATCCGTCCCTGCCCCTCAACATTCGCCGGACGCGCTTCAAGACGGCAGAGATTTTCATGGCTGAGCTTTAGTTCCGCAGAATCCTCTACCGTGATAATCCGCTCATTTTCCGGTATGAACTGTGAAAGAATATTCAGCAGCGTGGTTTTCCCGGAGCCGGTCCCCCCGGACACCAGAATATTGCGCCTGGCACGCACTGCTTCCCGCAGAAACAATGCCATCGGACGGGTCAGACTGCCGAAGCGGATCAAGTCTTCATCTGTCAGTTTTTTGGAGGGAAACTTCCGGATTGTCACCAGCGACCCGTCAAGTGCCAGCGGCGGAATTACCGCATTCACCCGGGAACCGTCTTCCAGTCGGGCATCCACCATCGGAGATGCCGCGTCAATGTGGCGACCCAGCGGTTCTACAATGCGCTGGATAATCGACTGCAAATGGTTTTCACTGTGAAATCTTGCCGCGGTACGGTAAAGCAGTCCCCGGCTTTCAACAAAGATATTTGCCGGTCCATTGATCATAATTTCCGAAATAGATGTATCCCGCAGCAGCGGCGACAGCGGCCCGAGACCAATCAGATCATCCATCAGAATCTGCCGGAAATCCTCCAGTTTCACCTGCACCGGAATTTCATGGCGCACTTCCCGGAGAATCCGGTCCACTGCATCCTCCACTTTCGGACGCATTTCACTGTTTGTCATCTCCAGCGCAGAAAAGTTACCGATATTCAGCAACTCCAGCACGCGATTCTGAACCCGTCTTGCCAGCTGCAGCATTACTTCACTGTAAAGCTCCGACTGTTCACCGTCCCTGAGACCGTAAATCGGCATACCGTGATGTTTCGGCACAGAATTC
>CASECL010000024.1 GCA_949286445.1 uncultured bacterium
CGATCCCTTGATATGGCAGGCGGTACCGTCACATACTGAAACCTTGAATTTTCCCGGTTTCACCCGCCGGAACTGGGCATAGAAACTCAACACCCCCTCAACTTCCACCGGGGCAATGGAAAAATATTCCGCCACCGCCGCCAGTGCCTCGTCCGAAACGTAACCCTCCTGAGCCTGAATGCTCTGCAACCCTTTGATCAGGTTACTTTTGTCCGGATCAATCTTCTTTAAATAATCAAACTTTTCCGACATTTAAAAAACTCCTGATTCTTTTCAAGTATAATATTTTCAAAATCCTCTGAACAACCGCTTTCAGCTGTTGAAATTCCGTTCCAACTGCCGCAATCAATGCCGAGTGCTCAATACGGTAAAAATTCCCCCCCGCCTGTCATAATTTCAACAGTAAAAACTTCTCCGTTCCATTCATTCCCCGCCTACCCCCTCCGGGAAAAAATCTTTATTTACTCTATTTACCGCACTACTCTGCCTGAACCGCCAGTTTTCCCTCCCGTCCGGGGAAATCAGACAGCTTTATTCTGCCCTCCGGAGCAGTTGCCGCGGTCATTTTTACCACTTCACCCAGTGGAATAACCTTGTACCCCAGGCAGTGTACCCGCTGAAGATAGTCCTCGAACATATCCCGGCAGCGGCCGCCCTCAGCCTCCGCATGAATTGTCAGAACATTTATCCGGTCTTCACGCAGCAAACTTACCTGATATTCATTGTAATTATCGTTATTCACCCCGTCCCGGCCGATAACTTCATCATAAGTCGGCAGCGTAACCGGAATTTGCAACGTAAGTTTTTTCCCGTTCACCACCGGATAAAACGGATGTGTTCCCCGGCAGTCGGAATTGAAATCAAAATGACGGAGTTCCTCTTTTTTCAACAGCAATTCCTCAGTCATCCGCCACCCCGGAGCCGCACTGGATATCACCCGGTGTCCGGCCAGCCGTTCAAGTTCATCCACCCCGTAGCGGAATTCCTGTATCAATTCCTTTTCGGTAAAACGCTCCAGTTTTGCCTGGGAACGGTGATGATCCCAGGCATGAAAACCGAGTTCATGCCCGCACAGCACTGTACCCTGCATGCAATACCAGAGATGTTTTCCGATCTGCGGCCCCGGCCATGCAGTACCCATCAGCACGATTTCAGGACCGTAAAGCCCTGCCGCGTTGCTGCGGAGCATTTTCCAGGCAAAAGCCGGTTTGAGCATCCGCCAGAGGTGGCGGCCCATATTATCCGGGCCCACTGAAAAATAAAATGTTCCCTGTATTTCAAATTTATCCAGCGTGCGGCAGAGATTGGGCACGCCTATCTTCGTACCCCGGTAAGTATCAACATCAATGCGCAATCCAATGTATTTCATGTTTTATACCGATCCTTTCCCGCCTTTCCAGACATAAAGGTAATGTTCATCCGGAAACTCCACCGCTTCATTTCCCAGCTCCGCCGGTTTACCGTCCCGCATAATTATTGCCGATCCGGCAGGAAGACTCTGCAAATCATCACGGTTGATTATCTTCGTACGGCGTCTGCGGTAAAAATACGCCGCGCCGCGGGTTCTCTCATGAGCCCCGGGAGCGTAAAGATAAACATCCCCACTGTATTTTTCCGCTTCAAAATACAAATTTTTCACCCGGTCGTCTTCTTCACTTAACGCAATCAGCACCGCGGCTCCCCAATAAACCGCCAGCACCGCGCCAAGAAAACCTGCCCAGGTCCAGTATTCGACGACTTTGCGCCATCCGGCCAGATATTCCGCCGCCATAATGCCGCACAATCCGGCGGCCGGGGCATACAGCGGCAGCAAATATATCTGGCGTTTGGCTGAAGCCACGCTCAGCAGCACAAATCCCGCCGCCGCAAAACACAGCAGTATCCGGCATTTCCGGTCATTCCGCTTCCGGTACACTGTCCAGAAGAAAAACGGCAGCCACGGCCAGAACAGCTCCGGCAGCCGGAAAAGGTAAAAATACCACCCCTTGACATGGTCTCCCTGACTGCCGTCAAAGCGGCCGAAATTATTAACAAATACCACCGTATCCACCAGCTTCATATTCCGCCCTTCGGCGAAATACATCATTGCCACCCATACTCCGGCAATTCCCAGCGCGGCAATATTCACCGCCGCCAGAGCAAAATAACGCTGGAAACGTATTTTACGGTCACTCCAGTCTTCCCACAGCAGGAAACACCCCCACCCGGCATCAAACAATACCAATGCCACCAATCCTTTGGTACATATTCCCAGCCCGAGAAACACCGCCGTTAATATCAGAAAAAGTACCTTTTTCCGCTTCAACGCCAGAATACCGCAATAATATGATGCCAGTATCATCGTTGCCAGCAGCGGGTCAACCATGCACTCCTGAAAGTTGTTGAAATACTGGAAACTTGTTCCCAACATAAATCCGGCGGCAAACGCCGCCAGATCAGAAAAATCCAGTGCTTTGACTATCCCGAAAATCAGCAGACAGCCCGCCACTCCACACAACAGGCTCGGCAGCCGCACCGCCCACTCATTCATGCCGAAAACAGCCATGGATAAAGCGGAAAGCTGGTAAAAAAATGCCGGATATTCCAGAAAATATTCCCCGTTCAGCCGCGGCACCAGCCAGTCGCCGCGGGTCAGCATTTCCGCCGCTATCCCCGCCACCCGGGTTTCATCCCCGGAGGGAATTCCACGCCAGAAAGACATGCCGAGAAAAAGCGCGAAGCTGAACAGGAAGAGCACCAGAAAATATTTCCCGGTGCGGTCAAGTCTCTTTAATTCCATTTTTTTACCGCCGTGTGCTGATTGCTCACCGGATAACACAGAGAAAACCGGAAATCAATCCCGGTTGAATTCTCCGGAGGCAATCGCTTCATTAAGGAAGAAATCCAGTGTGGTTTCAATGGACTGTTCCAATGTTATATGCGGTTCCCAATCCAGCAGCCGTTTAGCGTTTTTGATACTGGGGGTGCGGTGCTGCACATCCTGATAACCTTTGCCGTAGAAAGCTCCGCTTTCCAGCACCACATAACCGGCGAAGGGCGGGAATTTACTGCGCAGCGGATGTTTTTCAAATTTTTCCACCAGTATTTCCGCCATCTTTTTGATAGACGCTTCATTGGCCGGATTGCCTATGTTGATGATCTGGCCGTCACACTTGCCGTCCTTGTTTTCGATAATCCGGTAAAGTGCCTCCACACCTTCCTTGATATCGACAAAACAGCGTTTCTGTTCGCCGCCGTCAATCAGCTGGATGGGAGAACCCTGCACCAGATTGAGAATAAGCTGGGTAATTGCGCGGGAAGATCCGATCCGGGCGGAAGTAAGACTGTCCAGACGCGGTCCGATCCAGTTGAAAGGCCGGAACAATGTGAACTTAAGCTGTCCTTTGGCTCCATACGCCCAGATCACCCGGTCAAGCAGCTGCTTGCTGGAGGAATAAATCCATCGCTGCATGCGGATCGGTCCGGTGATAAGTTCGGAATTATCCTCATCAAACTGGGCATCTTTGCACATACCGTAAACTTCACTGGTGGAGGGGAAGAGAATCCGTTTGTTATACTTCACGCAGTAACGCACAATCCGCAGATTTTCTTCAAAATCCAGCTCGAAAACCCGGAGCGGATTGCGGGTATATTCAATCGGGGTGGCAATCGCCACCAGCGGAAGAACAATATCGCATTTGCGGATATGATATTCAATCCACTCCCGGTGAATGGAAATGTCGCCCTCACGGAAAAAGAAGTTCTCCCGGTTCATCAGGTGGTCAATGTAATTGCTCCGCAAATCCAGACCGTAAACTTCATATTTGCCGGAATCCAGCAGTCTTTCACTCAAGTGACTGCCGATGAAGCCGTTTACACCAAGAATAAGCACGCTCTTTTTGCGGCTGGCTTCGCGGATTTTGCGCGGATTTGCGCCGAAAGTCATATTTTTGGAAATCCGGGCATCTTCAGCAAACTGACGGCCGGAAGTATAGACTCCACTTTCCAGCTGGGCCGCTTCAACTTCAAGCGCACCCTCACCGCAGGCAATCACCAGTGGATCAGTACTGATCACCGTCCCCGGTGCCGCACCCGCGGCGTTCTCAACCACCTTGCCCTGCCAGAACATGCACTTGCGGTCGCCGAGGAATGAAAAAGCTCCCGGATAAGGCAGCGTCACCGCCCGGATAAGATTGCGTATTTCCACTGCACTTTTGTGCCAGTCAATTTCACCGTCGGCAGGTTTACGACCGCCGAAATAGGTAGCTTCCGCCTCATTCTGCGCTTTGCGGGGAGCTTTTCCCTCTGCCAGAAGCGGCAGTGAACGGTTCAGCACGGTTTTGGCCGCTTCAACTGTCTTGACGAAAAGCGTTTTCGCATTGTCGGAGTCTTCTATCGCAAACTTTTCCTGATCCACGATATCACCGGCATCGGCTCTCAAGGTCATATAATGCAGTGTTACGCCGCTCTCTTTTTCGCCATTGACCAGCACCCAGTTCACCGGACAGCGTCCGCGGTATCTGGGCAGGAGTGAACCGTGCAGATTGAGCGCACCTTTGGCAGGAATGGAGAGTATTTCACTGCCCACCATATTACGGTAATAAAAACTGAATATGAAATCCGGCTTCATCGCCCGGATACGTTCCACCCAGACCGGGTGGTTGATATCCTCCGGAGCAAAAACCTCAATGCCGCGGCTCCCGGCATATTCCGCCACCGAATCAAACCAGACATTTTCATTGGGATTATCCCGGTGGGTGAACACCGCCTCAATATCAAACCCATTTGCCAGCAATGCCTCAATACCGGCCTTGCCGACATTATGGTAAGCGAGAACCACGCACTTCATTTAATATAACCTCCGTTTATTTTATGTCATTATTCCCGAATGAAAAAACTACACGCCATTAATATAACATTCCGCTATAAAAATTACCAGTTATTTTCAAAAAAATCACTAAAAAAAGGCCGTACGGATTGGAAAAAAAGCACGTCGAGTGCTATATTAACACATTAATATTTAATTTGTATTAATAAGGAGACAAGGAGCGTTTCATGAGCGAATTGGAAAACCGGGATATCCCGGTGAATATTGAAGATATCATGCATACCGCGTATCTGCAGTACTCCCTGAGCGTCAACGTCGGACGGGCCATCCCCGACGTCAGAGACGGACTCAAGCCGGTAAACCGCAGAATTCTTTACGCAATGCGCCAGCTCAATCTGAGTAAATCACACCCCACCGTAAAATGCGCCCGCGTCGTCGGCGATGTCATGGGTAAATATCACCCCCACGGCGACTCTTCCATTTACGACGCCCTGGTGCGTCTGGCACAGTGGTTCTCCATGCGCGAACCCATGATCGAGGGTCAGGGTAACTTCGGTACCATCGACGGCGACAAGGCCGCCGCCTACCGTTACACCGAGTG
Organism: uncultured bacterium; assembly: GCA_949286445.1. Taxonomy (GTDB): domain Bacteria; phylum Verrucomicrobiota; class Lentisphaeria; order Victivallales; family Victivallaceae; genus CASECL01. The sequence goes on from CASECL010000024.1 coordinate 5,409, forward strand.
CCGGCTGGAACGCATCAGCGATGAAATGCTCAACGATATCGAAAAAGATACCGTTGACATGGTGCCG